>CAJLLH010000096.1 GCA_905207385.1 uncultured Eubacteriales bacterium | reverse complement strand
GCGGAGAGTTGAATTACATTTTCCCGTCAGCTTTCAGCGGTTGCTCTATAATTTATCGATTGCGCCTGCCGCCGTGTTGACAAAATCGCGTGCACGAGCTATAATATAATTAGTTGCGGGCGCAACTATTACATTAAAAACCTTAATATTGTGGGCATTGCAATATGTAAACCCGCAAACAAAAAGAATTTTTAAGGGCGCGCGTGCACGCATAGCCGCGCCTTACTTTAAGGGGAGAGCAAATATATGTTGCAGTTTATGAAAAATATAAACCTCGTTTCGCGCAGCGCCGAGGTTTTCCGCGAAGAAAAACTTAAAGAATGCGGAATAAGCGGCTGTCAGTCCAAATATGTACTTATGATAGCAAATAACCCGGGAGTATCTCAGGAGGATATCTCGCGAATGTTGTTCGTAAACAAAAGCAATGTAGCCCGTCAGATAAGTCTGCTTGCCCGCAACGGTTTTGTGGAAAAGGTGGAAAACGATAAAGACCGCCGCGCCGTTCTTTTGTATCCCACGCAAAAGCTGCTGTCGTCGCTTCCGCGCGTTAAAGAGGTGCTCGCCGAGTGGCGCGAGCTGGTAACCGAAGGTTTTACCGAAGAGGAAAAGCAAGAGCTTCAGCGCCTGAGCGAAATGATGGTGGAAAACGCGCGCAGATTTATGGAAAGCAGGGCGTAATTTTAAATCAGTGCCGCAATATGCGGCAAATAACAAGTTTTATGTAAAAAAGTTTGCCCGCGGCGCGCAGAGTGTTGAACCGTTAACATAAAGGGTTTTATATGAAAAAGACTTTAGCTTACATAAGGCCGTACGGCGGAAAAACGGTGCTGGCTCTTTTTACAAAATTTTTGGGCAGCGTTGCCGAACTTGTTTTGCCGTACGTGCTTTCATACATAATCGACGACCTCATACCTTTGAAGGACGCCGCAAAAATTTATGCAATGGGCGGCGTAATGCTGTTTTTTGCGCTCGTTGCGCTTGGCGGCAATATATGGGCGAACAGACTGTCGGCTCAGGTTTCGGGCGCGATGACGCACGATATCCGTTACGACCTGTTCAGAAAAACTTGTTACTTAAAGTGCGGGCAGGTGGACTCCGTTACAATGCCGTCGCTCATATCCCGCCTCACTTCAGATACTTATTATGTAAACCAGATGGTTGCGCGCACCATGCGCATGGGCGTGCGCGCGCCCATACTTCTTTTCGGCGGGCTTATATTCTGTTTTCTGCTCGATGTAAAGCTTGCGCTCGTGCTGCTTGCCGTAGTTCCCTTCGTCGGCGCGGCGATTTGGATTATTACCAGAAAAAGCGTGCCCATGTATATGAAAGTGCAGAAAAGCGGCGACAATATGGTGCGCACAATGCAGGAAGATATAACGGGCATAAGGGTTATAAAGGCGCTTTCGCGCACCGAATATGAAAGCGGGAAGTTCGACTCGGTAGCGGGCGACCTCGCCGCAACGGAATTCAAAGCTCAGCGCATAATGTCGCTTACCAACCCGCTCACAACGCTTATTCTCAACCTCGGACTTGTAGGCGTAATTATCGCAGGCGCGTTTTTATCGGGCGAGCCAGGCGTTATAACGGGTTTTCTTACTTACTTTACCATAGTGCTCAACGCTATGCTCGGCATATCCAAAATATTCGTTATTCTGTCTCGCGGCGTGGCTTCGGCTTCGCGCATAGAAAGCGTTTTAAGCCTCGACGAAAGCGAGAGCGTGGAAGACCGCCCCGCGGGCGACGAAAATTACGCCGTAGAGTTCAAAGACGTAAGTTTTTCCTACAACGGCAAGGAAGATAATTTAAGCGGCATTTCTTTCCGCCTTGGCAAAGGTCAGGCGCTTGGCGTAATAGGCGCTACGGGCAGCGGAAAAACAACGCTTATAAATCTTTTGATGCGCTTTTACGACGTAAGCGGCGGAGCGGTATATGTGGACGGGCGCGACGTGCGCTCCGTTCCCGCCGAGGAGCTACGCGTAAAGTTCGGCGCGGTATTCCAGAGCGACTTTTTAATGGCCGCCTCCGTGCGCGAAAACATAGACTACGGCAGGGGGCTTCCCGACGGCGACATATTGCGCGCGGCGGAGTGCGCTCAGGCAAAGGAATTCATAGACGGGCTTGCGGGCGGACTTGATTACGACCTTGCTCAGAAAGCGGGCAACCTTTCGGGCGGGCAGAAACAGCGACTACTTATTGCCCGCGCGCTTGCGGGCAACCCCGAAATTATAGTGCTTGACGACAGTTCTTCTGCGCTCGACTACGCTACCGATGCAAGACTGCGCGCCGCATTGGCGCGGGAATATGCCTCATCGACTAAGGTCATAGTGGCGCAGAGGGTCAGTTCCGTAAAAAACTGCGACCTTATAATAGTAATGGACGACGGCAGAATATCGGGTATGGGCACGCACGACGAACTTATTAAAAGTTGCGGCGAATACCGTGCCATTGCCGAAACTCAGATGGGGGTGGCGGAATGAGAAGGGAAGGAAACATCAAGGATACCCGCCGCTTTGAAAAGCGCAGGGTAAACGTGCGCTACATTGCTAAAAATCTGTATAAATATGTGCGCCCTTACTTCTGGCTTTTGTCGCTTATATTTATCGCGTCGCTCGCGGGTACGGCTTTTTCGCTTATAGGTCCGCGCGTGTGCGGAATGGCGATAGACGAAATAAAGCTTGACGGTACGACCGATTTTTCTAAAATATGGAGCTACGCCGCCGTGCTTGCAGGGGTTTACATAATTTCGGGTGTGCTTACCTATCTTTCGGCAATCGGAATGAGTTATCTTTCGCGCTGTGTGGTAAAGCGGATACGCACCGATATTTTCCGCAAGCTTATGTCGCTGCCCGTGTCTTACTTCGATACCCGTCAGGCGGGCGACATAATTTCAGTGCTCTCTTACGACCTCGACACGCTCGGCGAATCGCTTTCAAACGATGTAATGATGGTGCTTACAAGCGCCGTTACAATAGTCGGCTCGCTGGTGATGATGCTCATAAGCGCGCCAGTGCTCGTGCTCGTGTTCGTCGTTACCATTCCGCTTTCTTCGCTGTTTACGTGGTGGCTTACAAAAAAGGTTCAGCCGCTGTTCAGAAAGCGCTCTTCAAAGCTCGGCGAACTCAACGGATTTATAGAAGAGATTATAACAGGTCAGAAAACCACCAAGGCGTATCACTGCGAAGAGGCGGTAATATCCCGCTTTGAAGTAAAAAACAAGGAGGCGGTAGAAGCTTATACCGTAGCCGAAAATTACGGTACTATTTCGGGTCCCTCCGTCAACTTCATGAACAACTTTTCGCTTGCCCTCATAAGCGTTTTCGGCGCGATTATGTATATGAACGGAATTATTCCCAATGTCGGCGGAATTGCGTCGTTCGTGCTCTACTCGCGCAAATTTTCCGGTCCGATAAACGAAATAGCAAACGTGTTAAGCGAATTTCAGTCGGCGCTCGCCGCGGCGGAAAGGGCGTTCAGAGTGTTTGAAGAGGCTTCCGAGCCCGCAGACGCAGAGGGCGCTGAGGAGCTTAAAGACGTAAAGGGAAATGTGGAGATAGAGCATCTCCGCTTCGGATACGTGCCTGAAAAGACGGTAATAAACGACTTTTCGCTTACGGCGCAGAGCGGCGACGTTATAGCCATAGTCGGGCATACGGGTGCGGGAAAGACTACGGTTATTAATCTTCTGATGCGCTTTTACGACGCCGATTCGGGGACTATAAAGATAGACGGCAAGGATATAACAAAGGTAACGCGCGCGTCGCTGAGAAGGGCGTTCACAATGGTATTGCAAGATACCTGGCTGTTTTCCGGCACTATTTACGAAAATGTAGCCTACGGCAGCGAGGGTGTTACGCGCGAAGAGGTGGAGCGCGTCTGCAAGGCGGCAAAAATACATTCCTTTATTACGAAACTGCCGCAGGGGTACGATACTGTGCTCACCGACAACGCCGTCAACATATCAAAGGGGCAGAAACAGCTTTTAACCATAGCGCGCGCAATGCTTTCCGATTCCCCAATGCTGATTCTTGACGAAGCCACTTCCAACGTGGACACGCGCACCGAGCAATACATACAGCAGGCAATGGAAAACCTCATGCGCGGAAAAACGTGCTTTGTGATAGCGCACAGACTGTCTACAATAAAGCACGCAAAGTGCATTCTTGTAATGAATCACGGCGACGTGGTGGAACAGGGCACGCACGAACAGCTTATGGCTGCGGACGGGTATTATGCAAAGCTGTATTATTCGCAGTTTGAAACGGCGGATATCTGAATGATTTGCAACAAGATTTTGCTGGTTGACAATATTTGTTGGCTGAATTATAATAGCCTTGGTGTAATTAAAAAATTTAGTTTTACATTCTGGAGGAAATTTTGAATTACTTTGTTATACATTCGGGTAAAGATCTGGAAAAATATGTAATTCCGCTGATAAATGAGTGGTCAGGAAGATTTGAAAGACTGAAGTTTACTATACTAAACGGTACCAGTGAAGAGTGGGAAGGCGATGCTGTTGCAAAAATACGTCAAGCAAACAAAGTAATAATAATTATAGGAGCAGATACAAGCAAGAGTGTAAATGTAGACAGAGAAATAGATTTTGCGATTAAGGCGGATAAAGTTATATATGTTTACAAACTTAATGACTCGTACGAATTAAACAAAAAGCTTGCTACGTATGACGTTAATACCGAAACTCAGAAGGGTACGGCTGACGGCGAAATGGTTTTGGCGCATAAAAAGAGCAAAATTATTATGGCCGATAAAAAGAAGATGAATAAATTGCTCGTTAGCGATAATAAATCCATATGGGAGCACTTGATTTCTTCGGATATAAATAACGAAAATAAGCTGATGGAACAATATAAACTGTTTGTTCAGACATCTGAAGATCTTGTTAAAAGAAAGCAGACAGTAAACAGTTTTTATATAACCCTTAATTCGATTATACTCAGCGCCATAATAACGGTCCTGTGTGCAACAAATGATTTGCCAATGCTATGGGGAAATGTCAATTTCAGTTTTTTGCTTACTCTTTTTACCGGACTTATAGGGGTTGTGGTGTGCTTTTCGTGGATATCTCTTCTTAATTCTTACGCAGACCTAAATGCAAGTAAGATGGATATCATTCAATGCGTGGAAGAGCGTATGGCTTTGAACCTATATTCCACGGAATGGACTATTTTATCTTCGAGACTTGAAAACAGAAAATATAAGTCGTTCAGTAAAAAAGAAAAATTTGTTGCCTATTTATTTGGTGTGCTTTACATTCTTACAATTGTTGCAGGGCTCATCATATCTTTTGTATAACTTTCTAAAAAGCGCCGCCGCG
>CAJLLH010000095.1 GCA_905207385.1 uncultured Eubacteriales bacterium | reverse complement strand
CGCAAACTTTGCGGGCGCTGCGCCGTTTTTATAATAATATTTAATGTTTTAAATGCCTCATTCGCCGCTTGTTTTTCAGCCCTTTATTTCTTGACCTCAGCTTATCCTGTAAAGCTTTGAAAAACAGTTGGGGCAAAGACCGCCCCAGCTTTTCGCGCAGCCCTCGCACACGTGATTTCCGCAGACGGGGCATTCAAAACCTTGTTTCAGCATGGCTTTTTCGCATAAAAACTCGTGCATTTTCTCGTCCATCATAATTCTCCTTATATTCCTTCAAAAAGTATGCGCAAACGCCCTTTTTTGTATGCCGCAAAACTAAAAAAACGTGGCAGAAGTTGACAGCTATTATATAATATGGTATTATATATACGAGATAATTTCAGTTCTCTGAACCGTAAGGTTAAAAATAAAAAACCGAGAGGTTGACTATGCCTGAAAAAGTACAGAACAATTACGATGCCAACAGCCTTGTGGCGCTCAAGGGTCTCGAGCCCGTGCGCGAAAACCCCGGCATGTACATCGGCACCACCGACGAAAAAGGTCTTCACGGCCTTGTAAGGGAAGTTATAGATAACTCCATAGACGAAGCCCTTGCGGGCTATTGCGACCGCGTGGACGTAACGCTCACCGCGGACGGTTCCTGCGTTGTAAAGGATAACGGCAGGGGCATTCCCACGGGCATTAACGAGCAGGAGGGCATAAGCGGCGTAGAGCTTGCGCTTACCAACCTCAATGCGGGCGGCAAGTTCGGCGGCGGCAACAAGCACGGCGGCTACAAAATATCCTCAGGTCTGCACGGCGTGGGCGTATCCTGCGTTAACGCGCTTGCCGATACCCTCATTGCCGAAGTATGCCAGAACGGCCACCGTTACAGGCAGGTCTATCACTGCGGCATTCCCGAAGAACCTTTGAAAATAGTAGGCGACACCGACGAAACGGGCACGCTGATTTCCTTCCATCCCGACTCTACGGTGTTTGAAACGGTTGAGTTCAACTACGAAACTCTGCGTACCCTTTTAAGGGAGCTTTCCTACCTCAACAAAGGCTTAACGCTTACGCTTACCGACCTGCGCGGAGAAAAACCCCGCACAGACTCTTTCTGCTACGAAGGCGGTGTTGTGCACTTTATCGAGGACATAAACTCCGGCAAACAGGTGCTTTTCTCCAGCCCCGTATACTTTGAAGATTCCGAAGGCGACGATAAATTCCTTGAAATCGCCATTCAGTATAACGACGGCTATGCGGAGCAGATTTTCCCCTTCTCCAACAACATACGCCAGCCCGACGGCGGCACTCACCTCGAAGGCTTCAAGTCTGCGCTTACAAAGGTAATTAACGACGCGGGGCACAGGCTCAACATATTAAAGGATAACGATAAACTTTCCGGCGACGACGTGCGCGAAGGCATAACGGCGGTGGTATCGGTAAAAATTGCCGACGCCCAGTACGAAAGCCAGACCAAAGCCAAACTTTGCTCCACATACGTGCGCGGCTTCGTTTATAAAGCCACGGTCGAAAAGTTCGGCACATACCTTGAAGAGCATCCCGCCGAAGCCCGCGAACTCGTTCTGCGCTGCATAACGGCACAGCGCGCGCGCGACGCGGCAAGGCTCGCCCGCGAAGAAACGCGCCGCAAGGGCGTGCTCGAAAGCACCAAACTTCCCGGCAAACTCGCCGACTGTTCAGACAAGCGCCCCGAACTTTGCGAAATTTACATCGTCGAAGGCGACAGCGCGGGCGGCACGGCAAAGCAGGGACGCGACAGGCGTTTCCAGGCAATTCTTCCGCTGCGCGGCAAAATACTCAACGTTGAAAAGGTGCGCATAAACCGCGTGCTCGAAAACGAAGAGATAAAGGCAATGATAACGGCTTTCGGCTGCGGCATACAGGAAAACTTTGACGAAAGCAAGCTCCGCTACGACCGCATAATAATCATGACCGATGCCGATGTAGACGGCAGCCACATACGCATACTGCTTCTCACGTTCTTCTTCCGCTATATGCGCCCGCTTGTTGAAAACGGCCACGTATACGCCGCCCAGCCTCCGCTTTACAAAGTTTCGGGCAAGGGCATACCCGATACCTATCTTTACGACGACAAGGCGCTTGAAGATTTCAGAGCCAATTACGACGGCAAGTTCGAACTTCAGCGCTACAAAGGTCTCGGCGAAATGAACAAGGAACAGCTGTGGGAAACAACCATGAACCCCGCAAAGCGCACGCTTGTGCGCGTTAACGTGGAGGACGCGGTAGAGGCGGACAAAATGTTCGCGCTTTTAATGGGCGAACAACCCGAACTGCGCCGCCGCTTTATAGAAGAGAACGCTAAGCTCGTTGAAGAGCTGGACGTATAAGGAGTTAGTTTTATGGCTAAAAAGGAAACCAGCCCCGAGCTTACCGAAGAGTTTAAAAAGACCCTTTCAATGACCAAAATGCTCGACGTAGAGGTGGACGAAGAACTCAAGCGTTCGTTCATCGCCTACGCCATGGCGGTAAACGTATCGCGCGCCATACCCGACGTGCGCGACGGTCTCAAACCCGTTCACCGCAGAATACTCTATTCAATGCACGAACTCGGCTTATATAACGATAAGCCTTTCCGTAAATGCGCGCGTATCGTCGGCGATTGCTTAGGTAAATATCACCCCCACGGCGACAGCTCCGTGTACGACGCGCTCGTAAGACTTGCGCAGGACTTCTCCATAAACTTCCCGCTTATCGAAGGCCACGGCAACTTCGGCTCTGTCGACGGCGACCCCCCTGCGGCGATGAGGTATACCGAAGCAAGGCTTTCCAAGCTCGCCGCTGAAATGCTCCGCGACCTCGACAAAGAGACGGTAGATTTCTATCCCACGTTCGACGACACGGGCATGCAGCCTTCGGTGCTTCCTTCGCGCTTCCCCAACATGCTTGTAAACGGCTCAGACGGCATCGCGGTGGGCATGGCGACCAACATACCGCCACATAACCTCGGCGAGGTTATAGACGGCGTTATCGCAATGATAGAAAAGCCCGACATCGAAGTTGACGAGCTCATGCAGTACATTCCCGCCCCCGACTTCCCCACGGGCGCGATGATAATGGGCAGAAGCGGCATAAGAAAGGCTTACCGCACCGGCAGGGGCAACATAATAATACGCTCCAAGTGCGAAATTGAAGAATACCAGAGCGGCAACCAGACCCGCACGCGCATAATAGTAACCGAAATACCCTATCAGGTAAACAAGGCAAAACTTATCGAAACCATTGCCGACCTCGTCAAAGACAAGCGCATAGAGGGCATATCCGATATCCGCGAAGAAAGCGACCGCGACGGCATGCGCATAGTAATCGAAATTAAGAAGGACGCCAACGCGCAGGTGGTTCTGAACCTTTTGTACAAGCATACCAACCTGCAGGTATCCGATGGCATAATAATGCTGGCGCTCGTGGACGGCACTCCCAAGGTTCTCAACCTCAAGGAATGCATCTATTACTACCTCGAGCATCAGAAGGACATAATCGTCCGCAGAACAAAGTACGACCTCGGCAAAACGGAAGAAAGGGCGCACATATTGCGCGGCCTTGTAATAGCTCAGGCAAGCATAGACGAAGTAGTCGAAATATGCAAAACCGCCAAGGATAAAACGGACTGCGTAGAAAAACTTATGGCAAACTTTGTCCTCGACGACCGTCAGGCCAACGCCGTTGCCGAACTCAGACTGTACAGACTTTCCCACCTCGAAGTAGACAAGATTACCGACGAACTCACCCAGCTCGAAGCGCAGATTGCAGACTTCAAGGATATCCTTGCCAACGAAAGCAGGGTGCTTGAGATAATAAAGAACGACCTTCTCGACATAAAGAAGAGGTATCCTTCCGAGCGCAAGACGGAAATAGCCGTAGACTTCGGCGAAATAGAGGACGCCGACCTTATCCCCGTAGAAAACGTAGTGATATCGCTCACGCATTCGGGTTATGTTAAGCGTCTGCCCGTAACCGAGTACAAGGCTCAGCACCGCGGCGGAATGGGCGTTACGGCGCACAAACCCAAGGATGAAGACTTTGTTGAAAGGATGTTCGTTTCGTCCACGCACGACGATATTCTGCTTTTTTCCAGCTTCGGCAAGGTATATTCCATAAAGGGCTACGAAATCCCCGAAGCTGCCCGCACGGCGCGCGGCAGGGCTATAGTCAACATAGTCCGCATAGCTCAGGACGAAAAGATTACCTCCATGATTCCCATCAAGGAAAATGCCGAAGGCTATATAGCTTTCGCTACCCGCGGCGGCATGATTAAAAAGACCAAAGTGGAAGAGTTCTTCCGCATAAACAAGAACGGCAAAATAGCCATAAAGCTTGGCGAAGGCGACGAGCTCATCTCCGTGCAGTTCACCACGGGCGAAAACGAGCTTATGATAGCTTCTTCCGACGGCAAGTGCATAAGGTTTCACGAAAGCGGCGTTCGCGCTATGGGCAGGGATACCGCAGGCGTAAAGGCAATGCAGCTTGCAGAAGGCGACAAACTCGTCGATATGCTCGTAGTGGACGAAAGCAAAGATATTTTAACAGTAACCTCTGGCGGATACGGCAAGCGCAGCTCGCTTGAAGATTACCGCCTTCAGGGCAGAGCGGGCAAAGGCATAAAGGCAGGCGTATTCAACGAAGCGACTGGCAAGCTTGTAAACCTCAAGCAGGTTACCGCCGACGACGATATAATGATAATATCCGACGCAGGCGTAATAATCCGCATGCACTGCTCCGACATATCGCTTATCGGCCGCAACACGCGCGGCGTGCGCCTTATGAAGCTCAAGGAAGGTTCTGTTGCAACAGTAGCGGTAACCGAACGCGACGACGAGGCGGAGGCGGAAGTACCCGAAGAAACCGCCGCAGACGTTGCGGAAACTGCAGAAGAAGGCAGCTCCGACGAGGAATAAAAAAGCAGGGCAAAAGCGGTTAAGTTTTTAAATTGACCGCATACTATGCCCGAAATAACGGCAATAACGGCAAGCTGTATGTCAAAAGGCAAACAGCTTGCCGTTTTAATAATCAGCATGAATAAAAGTAAGCTGTTTTTAAACCGCAAACAATAAAGTGCGCTATGAAAAAAGCTGAAAAAACAATCAAAACCACCAGTTAAACTGGTGGTTTGCTTATGCCCAAAAGGGTACACTGCCAGCCGACACGTTAACGGGTATCGCTTTTACTATAGCCCTATTGCGCCACACACCTGTAAAACAGGTTGCTTGTTAAATAATCAAGCTGTGTTAACATTAATATAATAAGGTAACTTTTATAATTATCAAATTTGCTATAGCTATTTTTTACCTTCTCCCCGGTAGAATTGGGGGTTTTTCAAGGTAAAGTACCATTAAAAAGCC
>CAJLLH010000094.1 GCA_905207385.1 uncultured Eubacteriales bacterium | reverse complement strand
CCCCGCCGCTTATTCTGTAACTTTGCACGCGTCATAAACTATGCGCATACACATCTGTATTAAATAATTTTAGCGTTGACAACTACAGCACCCTATGATATACTCAGCTTAAGGAAAATATGTTATGAACGACAAAAACAAACACGCTAAAATAAAGAAAACGCTTAAAATTGCGGGCATCTGCGTTATGGTTATAGGCGCGGCGTTTGCAATTACGGGATTTGTAAGCTTTTTTACGTCTTTCGGTACGGGGTCGACGCCAAGTCTTTTCTGGTGCTGTTTTGTGGGACTGCCCTTGCTTGCCGTAGGCGGCACAATGACCTCTTGGGGATTCAGGCGCGAAATTACGGGGTATGTAAAAAACGAAACCGTGCCCGTAATAAATGAAGCGGGTCAGGAAATAGCCCCCGCCGTAAGCGCAATTGCAAAAGCCGCCAAGGGCGAAGAAGATAATCTGTGCCCGATATGCGGCAACCCTAACGAAGAAAAAGCAAACTTTTGCAGACATTGCGGCGCGGAACTTTTAGTAACCTGTCCGCACTGCGGCGAGAAAGTAAAACACGGAGCTTTCTGTTCCGCTTGCGGCGCAAAACTTGAATAAAATAATATTTACAGAAAAACGGTAAATGCACCCCAAAAGTTAACTTTTGGGGTGCATTTTATTTTATAAAACATTCAGCGGCAAGCTTTAAGCCGAGTTTAAAGCCCATTTTAAAAAGCAACTCACTTTCTTCGGCAATCATTCCGTCGAAGCATTCGCACATCTTTATAAAATCGTTAAGTTCTTTGCCTTTAAGGTCGGCGCAAAATTTTGCATACAATTTATCAACCTCGTCAAGAAATTTTTCGTGCTTTTCAGAACGGACAAAACCTTCGCCTTCCTCCGCCGCCCAACAGCAAATTTTATCAATAACAGAATTTTCCATTTAAGTTCCTCCATTTCTATTATACTAGTCACAGTTGTGACTAGTCAAGCAATTTGGTCACAATTGTGATAATGTTTTTATATGGACGTGTTTGCAGAAAGGTTAAAAGATTTGAGAATTGAAAAGGGACTTACACAAGGTCAATTAGCTAAACGTACAGGGATATCAAGAAGTGCCATTACTATGTGGGAACAAAGAACTCGAATTCCGTCAGCTGTTGCAATAATCACTTTAGCTAAATTTTTCGGCGTTTCATCTGACTACCTTCTGGGTCTTGAAGATTAGCATAATGGACATAATTGCGGATAGATTAAAAGAATTAAGAAATGAAAAAGAACTTTCGCAAGACGAATTAGCCAAGCAGACGGGACTATCCAGAAGTGCAATTTCCGCTTGGGAAAGCGGCACAAGAGTACCTGCCGCCACTGCGGTTGTTGTGCTGGCTAAATTTTTCGACGTTTCTGCCGACTACCTTTTGGGGCTTGAAGATTAAAAAACTTACAATGTTTTTAAATTGCTTGAGAACAAACAAAAATGCCGCGGCGCTTTTTATAAAGCGCCGCGGCTTAATTATTTTTGCATTAGCAAAATAAAAATTACAGACTTTCGTGTATGGTACGCGAAATGACGTCGTCCTGCTGCTCTTTGGTGAGCTTATTGAAGTTTACTGCATAGCCCGAAACTCTTACCGTAAGCTGGGGATATTTTTCGGGATGAGCCTGCGCGTCGAGAAGCGTATCGCGGTTGAATACATTTACGTTGAGGTGATGCCCGCCATCTTCTACGTAGGCGTCTATCATATTTACAAGGTTATTCACTCTGTCAGACATTTTTTATCTCCTTTATAATTTGTTTGATTAAGGCATATATGGCGGTCAATTGATTTTACTCCATTTTAATAAAACTTAATGATTGCGCCATATATGCGGGTCAATTCAGTTTTTGCCAAGCGAATTGGGCGTTACCGAGAAGGTATTGGAAATACCGTCGCGCGCGTACTCGTAAGGCAGTTTTGCCACCGATTCAAGCGAGGCGAGCGCGCCGTTCTTATCTCTGCCGTGCATAGGGTTAGCGCCAGGTGCGAGGGGCTGTCCCGCCCTTCTGCCGTCGGGCGTGTTGCCCGTCTTTTTGCCGTATACCACGTTGGAAGTTATGGTAAGCACGCTCATCGTAGGTACGGAATTGCGGTAGGTCGTGTGGCTCTTAACCTTGGTCATAAAGGTCTTTACAAGCCATACGGCTAGCTGGTCTACCCTGTCGTCGTTATTTCCGTACTTGGGATAGTCGCCTTCGGTGCGGAAGTCGGTAATTATGCCGTCCTCGTTGCGGATGGGATATACTTTTGCGTACTTGATTGCCGAAAGCGAGTCTGCCGCGCAGGAAAGTCCCGCAACGCCAGTTGCAAAGAAGCGGCGCACCTCGGTATCGTGCAGAGCCATTTCAAGCGCTTCGTAGCAATACTTATCGTGCATGTAGTGAATTACGTTGAGCGTATTAACGTAGAGACCTGCAAGCCAGTCCATCATCTGCTCGTATTTAGCCATTACATCGTCAAAGTCAAGAGGACCGTCGCCGAGAACGGGCATAAATTTAGGCGAAACCTGAAGGGGCTTTCCTGTAACCTTATCCTTCATAAGCTCGTCAGCGCCGCCGTTGAGCGCATACAGAAGGCACTTTGCAAGGTTTGCACGAGCGCCGAAGAACTGCATATCTTTGCCGACGCGCATGCAGCTTACACAGCAAGCTATGCAGTAATCATCGCCCATTTCCTGACGCATAAGGTCGTCATTTTCGTACTGAATGGCAGACGTCTGTATAGATACCTGCGCGCAATACTTTTTGAAGTTTGCGGGCAAATGCGTAGACCACAGCACCGTAAGGTTGGGTTCGGGAGCAGGTCCCAGGTTTTCGAGCGTGTGCAACACGCGGAAAGAGTTTTTGGTTACAAGCGTTCTGCCGTCCACTCCCATGCCGCCGATAGATTCGGTTACCCATGTGGGGTCGCCCGAAAACAGCTCGTTATATTCTTTTATGCGCATGAATTTTACTATGCGCAGCTTCATTATGAACTGGTCGATTATTTCCTGTGCCTGCTCCTCGGTAAGAATGCCGCGCTTTAAGTCGCGCTCTATATAAATATCGAGGAAGGTCGAGTTGCGACCTATGGACATTGCCGCGCCGTTCTGTTCTTTTACCGCGCCGAGGTAGCCGAAGTACAGCCACTGCACCGCCTCTTCCGCGTTGGAAGCGGGGCGGGTTATGTCTTTGCCGTACGACGCCGCCATTTTTGCAAGGTTTTTGAGCGCCTTTATCTGGTCGGCAAGTTCTTCCCTGTCGCGCACCTTTTCGGGCGACATATCGCCGTTGATGTTGGCCTTATCCCTTTCCTTGCAGGCAACGAGGTAGTCTGTGCCGTACAGCGCTACGCGGCGGTAGTCGCCGACTATTCTGCCTCTGCCGTAGGTGTCGGGAAGGCCCGTAAGAATATGAGCGCGGCGAGCAAGGCGCATTTCGGGAGTATATACGTCGTATACGCCGTCGTTGTGCGTTTTGCGGTATTTAGTGAAAATTTCCTTGATTTCGGGCGAGATTTCATAGCCGTACATATTGAGAGCCTGTTCAGCCATTTTAATGCCGCCGAAAGGCTGAAGCGAACGCTTGAAAGGTTCGTCGGTCTGAAGTCCGACAATCTTTTCAAGATCTTTATCTATATAACCCGCACCGTGGGAAGTGAGCGTGGAAACTACCGAAGTATCTGCCTTGAGAACGCCGCCTGCGGCGCGCTCTTCAGCGGAAAGCTGCATAACCTTGTCCCAGAGTTTTTTTGTGGCGTCTGTAGCGGGTGCAAGGAAGCTGTCGTCACCTTCGTAAGGGGTGTAGTTGCGCTGTATAAAGTCGCGTACGTTTACCTCGTCATCGCTCCATTTGCCTGAAACGAAGCCCTCCCATTCGGGGCGCATGTTTTCATTTGCCATCTTTATGCTCCTGTAATTTAAATTCTATCCAAATATCGAGTATTTCCTGCGGCTGGTAGCCGTGAGCCTCGGCAAAAGGCGCGCCGCCGTCCGCAAGGAAGAGCGAGGGAACGGTTGTAACGTTCCACTCCTTTATTAAATTCTGCGCCTCTTCGGCGTCGAAGTAGTAAAAGGGAATGCCCGCGTTTGCCGCCGCCTGCCTTGCCGCAGGCATAAGCTGATGACAGCCCGCGCACGCAGAGCCGCCTATTTCAACAAGGCAAAGACCCTTATAATCAAATATTTTTGACATTGTTGTTACCTTATTTTGTGCATTGGTTGGGGCATATATAGGGGTCAATTTAAAATTTTTACCTTAATGCCGCATTTTGCGGACAGCCTTACTGCCTGCAAAGTATCTGCCTGGCTTTAGCAACGCTTTCCGCCGAAGGAGGGTTGACGCCCGCAAGCGGATAGGCTATGCCAAGGTTTTTATACTTGACCTCGCCCATGGTGTGGTAGGGCAGCACCTCTACCCTTTTCACCGTTTGAAGCGTATCGATAAACGCGCGCGTGCGATTCAGATAATCTTCACTGTCGGTTATGCCGGGCACCAGCACCTGCCTTATCCACATATCCTTGCCGTTTTGCGAAAGGTACTTCGCAAAGGCAAGTTCGTTTTTGTTATCCGCACCCGTAAGCCTTTTGCAACCTTCGGGGTCGATGTGCTTGATGTCGAGCAAAAACAGGTCGGCATACTTTATAAGTTCGGCGTGCTTTTGCAGGCTTTGCGCGCTTTCGGGGTTAAAGGTAATGCCCGAAGTGTCTACCGCGCAATGCACCCCCTCCGCCTTTAATATGCGGAAAAGTTGGGTAACAAAATCTATCTGCAACAGCGGTTCGCCGCCCGAAACGGTTACACCGCCACCGCCGCGCCAGTATTTTTTGTAGCGGAGCGCGTTTGCGGCAACCTCTTCGGGGGAATATTCTTTGCCGCCGAAAACGTTCCACGTATCGGGATTATGACAGTATTTGCACCGCAACGGACAGCCCTGCATAAATACGACGAAGCGGATGCCTGGACCGTCTACCGTGCCGAAACTTTCAAACGAATGAATTCTGCCAACCATAACAAAGTGCCTTTGAATTTGCGTAAAAATGCGGCAGATTATGCCGATTTATCGGGGTTAAAAAAAGGGCTAACATTATACCGCGCAAAAAAATTCTGCAAACGTATAACGACTGCCCAGACGAACGACAAAAAACCTTACGCCCCGCCGTTCCACCGCGGTTCTGCCTTAAGCTTTCCGCTTATTTTTCGTCAGTTGCGGCGGGCTTCTTTTGTTTACGCATTGATTATAACAGCAGTATGCGCATAAGTCAAGGATTTTTCCGTATTTTGTTTTAGTAAATTTTAGCAACCACAATATATTGTATATTTTAAGATGTTATACACAACAGCAATAAATATAATTTTAGCTGTTTGAACGACGGTTTTTCTTGGTTTTAAGA
>CAJLLH010000093.1 GCA_905207385.1 uncultured Eubacteriales bacterium | reverse complement strand
GCTTTTATGCAAATTTATCGTGCCTTTAAGTTGTAAAGGCTTTGACGCATTTTTGCGTAGGTTTTATCTGCGCTTCTTTACGGAAACCACTACAAGAACGACTATGGCTATAACCACCGTTGCTGCAACGAACGCGTAAAGCCCTGCAAGGCTGCTTCCGTAAGTTTCGTTGTTCTTTACAAGGTTATCCACATTCTCGGTTATTCCTTCGAGCGAAGCGTTCAGTTTTGCGATATCTTCAGATATGCCTTCAAGGTCTGTCTGACTGCCGCTTTCAAGCGAAGCTACCGTATCGCTTATTTCGTCGGCCGTAGCCTGAAGTTTTGCTATTTCTTCAAGCATAGCTTCTTTATCAGCCGCCGAATTTGCGCTAAGCGCTTCAACGTCTTTTACGAGAGCCGAAAGGCTTTCGGTAATGCCCTGCAGCACCGTTTCAACAGCCGTCTTGTAATCGCCTACGGCTTTTTCAAGCGCGCTCTGAGCATATTCTATGCCAGCGAGCACGGAAGCCAGCGTTTCGCCGTCGGCAAGGTCGCCTATGCTTGCTTTAATGCCGTAAACGTAGTCGCTTACTTCGTCAAGCTGTCCCGCAAGAGCTGCAATGTCGGAGCTGTCCGCAAAGTCGAGCGCGGCGAGCATTGCTTCGACGTCCGCAGTGATTGCAGCGGTCTTTTCATCGACATAAGACTTTATGTCGGCCTGAGCTTCCGCCACTTTATCCTGCACCGCCTTTATCATTCCTATTATGGTATCGTTGGAAGAAGTATCGGCAACGTTACCCAAAAGCGCCTTTATGTCGGATACGTCTACCCCTGCAGCCGCAAGATTTTCAACTATATTTTCGAGCACCGCCGAATTTTCATTCGAGGAGTCCTGAACAAACTCCAATACCGTAAGTATGGCGTCTATCTGCGTTTGCAACAGCGATGTTTCCGCGTCAGCCGCTTTACGCTCTGCGCGAACTTCGTCTATTTCAGCCTTGGCGGAAGCTACGTAAGAATTGATTTCTTCTGCCGACATCGCTCCGTTTATAGCCGAAAGTATGTATGTGGGAACGGCTACCGCAATATTTTCCGCATCCGCCGCATAAGCGCTTACTTCGCTTATCGCCGCAGCTTTTGCCGCATTGAGCGCGTCGACAAACGCGTCTATCGCATCCATAGCCGCAAGTTTTGCAACCGCAACCGCGCCTTCGCTTGACGCATTGAGCACGGCTTCGTAAGCGGATACCACAGCCGCCGCATTCGCGTCGGCAGAGGCGAGCGCTTCGAGGGAAGTCAGGCTGAGCCCGAAAGCTGCGGCATAACTTCTAACGTCTGCCTGAGCATTGCATTTAGCAGTAAGAAGAGCGCCCGCGTCGGAAACTTTTTCAACTACCACATAGTTGCCGTCATAGAATATGCCTTCAAATCCTTCGGCAAGGCATTCGTCGCTAGGCTTTACAGCAAAAGTGCCGCCTTCGATGAAGTTTACAACGTTTTCGCTTGAAACTTCGCCGTTGAACTGTCCGCCGGTTATCTGTGCAGTTACCTTTTTGACAGCTTCTTCATCATTATTCTGAAGGTTGGCCTGATAGAATGCCCTTGCGCCATTAAATTCGCCGCCGTTGATTTCAGCGTTCAGCGCAAGCTTGGTTGTGTGCTGCACTATAGCCACTGCCGCGCCTATGGTGGTAGAACCGTTGCCGTTGGGGTCGGAAGTAAACGGATCGCCGTTGCCGCTTATTGTACCGCCGTTAACTTCGATAGTTCCTGCGCGCATCTCTACGCCCGTTGCTTCGCCCACAATTTCGCCGCCGTTTATTACAAGTTCGCCGTACTGGGGATGATATATAGCCGTACTCTTGCTGTAAATCTTGCCGCCGTTGATTGTTATGCTTGTTCCGTGCTTGTTACCGTTACCCTGTATGGTTGCATATACTCCGTAAGCATAAAGGTCGGCTTCGGTTACGAGAACGGCATTAAGCAGTTCGTTATTGCTCTTGTTAACAGGTCCGAGATATACGGCATTGTAAATTCGGGAAATTACTGTAACGCCATTTTCGAGCACAAGTTTCGCCAAGTCATTTTCAGACTGAGGCAGAATTTTAAAAGTATCGCCGTAGGCGTCCACTATGCCGCCGCCCTCTCCGCTGTTCATTACGGTGAGGCTGCCATTGTATATTACAATGAATGCCGTAGAACCGCTGTAAATATTGTACCCCGCAAGGTCGAGCGTTACAGCCTTATCCGCATTTAACAGGGTGGAATAGCTTCCGTCGCCCTTGTTCTGGTCGCCGTCCTTGCCGATGTCGGCTAAAAGTTTAATGGTTGAGCCGTCCTCTGCCTCTGTTATAGCTTCCTGAAGAGAAGTATATATTTTATTGCCGCAAACAGCTACACCCACACTATCTTCGGGCACCGTTTCGCTGTATTCAACAACTTTAAAGCCCTCTTCGGTAGGATAGAACAGACTGTTTTCCGATATGTAGCTTTCGGGAATAGTATTTGCAAACGTGCCGCCGCCTATAACAATGTTAGCCTGGTCGGGGTTGTCTGCGCTTACTTTCTGAAGTTGTATATCGAAATTACCCGTACTGCCTTCGGAAATTAAAAGCTGAGCTTTTTCGAACCACTCGTCTTTTTTGGTATTGTCGGAAGTATATTCAACCTTGCCTTCAACCGAACCGCTGAAATCTTCGTCGAATATAACTTTTACGTCAGTGTAGCCGTTAGACGGCCAGAAATAAACGTCAAACGCATACCAGCCATCGCGCGCTATTATGTTGGTATTGCCTTTAATATGCGTTTCGCCGCTGTTGTTGGACATAACATACTGTATTACGGAATTTTCGCCGCCGCCGAGAGTCATATCCTCAACGGTAAGGTTGCAGTAATTCTGTATAAGTATTTTTGCGGTAGCAGATATAATTTTACCGTTGCGTAAAGTTACAACAGAGCCCTTGAGAAGCTGGAAACCGTTTGTCTCCGTTCCGGACGAGCCTACCGTATCGGTAACGTTATATGTAAGTCCGTTGAAGTCGATTGTTATGTTTTTATTTGCAACTATCTTTACGCCGGGCGCGGTAATAACACCGTTTTCGCCGCCTACAAGCGTTATTGTTACGGGGCTGTTGTCTGCGGGAACGGCGTCAACCGCTTCGGAAAGACTGGCGTAAGCCATTTTGCCTATCACGGCAACCGCGGTATTTGCAGGGTCTGCCTCCATTTGCTCCTGAGTACCTACCGTAAAGCCGTTTTCCGTGGGATAGAACAGTCTGTCTTCCGCAATGAATTCTTCGCTTACGGCAGTAGCAAATTCGCCGCCCGAAATGCTGTATTTAACATTGTCTGCGCCGTAATCTGCAACTATTGCGCCCGCAAACGTACCGCCGTTTATAACGGTATTGCCGTTATTGAAACCTGTTGAGTCATAAGAGGTAGTAACAGATGCCGTGGCATCGTCGGCTATATTGAACGTACCGCCTTCTATGGTGAGCTTGTTCCAGTTGAGAACAACCGACTGCGTGCTGTTGTTGAATGTGCCACCTTTTATATTCATTACGCCGTGGTTATCGTTCTTTATGGAGTTTATGCCGCCCGTAAATTCGCCGCCGTAAATGGTGAGCGTAGGAGTTTTATCTGCTGTGGTAACCAGTCCGTAATAAGTTTTATGGTCGCCGCTGTTATCGCTGTTGTAGTAACCGTTGGTTATAAGGCTGGAAAAATGCCCGTTCTGGATAACGTTTACTTCGCAATCCTTGCCGTCTTCGCCTATGGTAAGATAACCGAGGTTTTTGATTGCATACCAGCTGTTTCCGCCGCCTTCCTCCACGCTGGAGCCTGCTTCTTTGCTGCGCGTATAGTTACCGCCGAGCAAAACAGCTTCGCCGAGATTGAAAAGCGCGCCGCGCGCGTTTGTTATATTGTCCACTGTGCCAGAATTTTCGGCAGAGCTGTCCTTAATGGTAAGTTTGCCGTAGTTTGTAATGGTATGGTCGCTTTCATTTGTAAGCGTAAAACCGTTGAGGTCAAGCGTTACCGTTCTGCCCTTCGCAATTTCCGCATTTGCGGTTATATTACCGCCCAGCGCGATAGTCGAAACCTCTTCATTAACAAGAGCCCGATTTAAGCTCTTCCGCGCTTTTAACTGTAGCGGTCTGGTCGGTCTGACCTTCGTCAGTCTGCGTCTGTGCGCCTTCGGCATGCGCTGTTTTTTCAGGTAAAGCAAAAATTACGGCGCACGAAATGAGTGCAACCGTAAGCAGAACCGCAAAAAAAGCCAGCAGACCTTTTCTTTTTGCCGTAAACATAAAATGCATCCTCCTTGAATTTTTCCTTTAAGCAACCCTGCGGAATTAACGCTGACATAAGGAAGCATTTTTTTGCGTCGCTTGAAGCTACGCAAAAGGGGCATGCCACTGTACGGACGGAATTTTTCCTTTAAGGCGGCCTATAAGTATTTCTATTATAACCTTACAAGTTGACTATGTCAATAGTGTGGTACTAAAAATACATATACGTAATTATATTTTTAGTACCGCGCGCGATAAAAGCTTACAGATAAGAAGATTTTTTGAATACATAAGAACAGAAATGCGGGCTGAATTGATTATTTGCAAAAACGCCCGCCGAAGTTAAGACGAGTAAATTTTTTGCAAAAAATTGGCGCAAATGTTGCATTATAATAAAGGGTGTGATAAAATACTAACGAAGCAAATAAATGCGCCGCAAGGCGCAGCCAAACAAGTAAAATCTGAAATCAATCGGAGGTCTATCATGACAAAACAGCAGATGATTGAAAAAATCAAAGAAACAAAAGTTGTGCCCGTAGTAGTTTTTAACTCTATCGAAGAAGTTATGCCCAAGATGACGGCTCTTGTAAAGGGCGGCCTTCCCTGCGCGGAAATTACGTTCCGCACCGAGTGCGCTGCCGAAGCAATCAAGCTTGCAGCAACCAACTTCCCCGAAGCGCTTATTGGCGCAGGCACCGTTATCAATAAAAACCAGTGCGAACAGGCTATAGTTGCAGGCGCGAAATTCATAGTTTCGCCCGGTTTTTCGGAAGAGGTTGCAGACTGCTGCGCCGAACACGAAATGCTTTACCTGCCCGGCATAGTTACCCCTACCGAAGCGATGGCGGCAATAGCTAAAGGTCTTACCACCCTTAAGTTCTTCCCCGCTTCCAACTACGGCGGACTTAAAACCATAAAGGCTATCTGCGCGGCATTCCCCTACCTTAAGATAATGCCCACCGGCGGCATTTCCGCAGACAATATCCTTGAATACCTTGCATACGATAAAATACTTGCTTGCGGCGGCAGCTGGATGATGAAGGGAACTCCCGAAGAAATAGAAGCCCAGACAAGGCAAGTAGTTGAACTTGTTAAAAACGCTTAAAGTTATTTAAAAAAATGCGGCGGAAAA
>CAJLLH010000092.1 GCA_905207385.1 uncultured Eubacteriales bacterium | reverse complement strand
AAAAAAGATTTGCGGTGGAAGTCCAGTTCATTTTAACCGCCGTGTGTGAATTATCGGTAAAATAATTTACGGGCGGCTGAATATCCATTCCCTTGGCAATATCGCGCTCGTACTCTTTTTTAAGGGTGTCGCGGTCGTATTCCATGTGCCCCATAACAAAAACGCGCTTGTTGTCCGTGCTCTTTATAATGGAAACGCCCGCGCGCTTGGAATAAGCCAGAATTTCAAGCTCTTTGATGTGCTTTATGTCGTTGGCGTAAACTACGGTGTGGCGGGAGTGCGGCATGTGGAACTCGTCCGAAATGCCGCGCATAAGCGGTTCGGGGTTTTCTCCGCGCACGCGTATGTGCGTGAATATGCCAAAGCACTTTTGCTTGAGCGGGTGCTTTTTTATGCCGTAAAAGTAATGCAGCGCAGCCTGAGCGCCCCAGCAAATGAACAGGGTGGAGGTAACGTGGCTGTTTGTCCAGTCAAGTATTTCCTTAAGCTCGTTCCAGTACGCAACTTCTTCAAACTCCATGTTTTCCACGGGCGCGCCCGTAACTATCATGCCGTCGAAGCGTTTGTCTTTTACGTCTTCAAAGTTCTTGTAAAATTTTTCAAGGTGCGTCTGCTCTGTGTGCGTGCTTCTGTACGTAGCCGTTTTTATAAGCGTTATGTTTACCTGAAGCGGGCTGTTTGAAAGCAGTCGCATGAACTGTGTTTCGGTAGTTTCTTTTGTGGGCATAAGGTTGAGTATGGCTATCTCGATGGGACGTATCTCCTGCGAGTGCGCCCTTTCCTTATCCATTACAAAGCACCTTTCGCCTGTAAGTATTCTGAATGCGGGTATTTCCTTATCTATGACAATAGGCATTTACTGTATCCTTTAACCGTAGTTTTTGATTTCGCGTTCCATTTCGCGCTTTCTGTCTTTTTCTGCAATGGAGCGTTTTTTGTCGTAATTTTGCTTGCCTCGGCAAAGCGCAATTTCGGCTTTTACCAGTCCCTCGGAAAAGTAAAGGGACAGTGGCACAACGGTCATGCCTTTAGCGTTTACCTTGCCAGCAATGCGCGCTATTTCCGATTTGTGCAGAAGCAGCTTTCTGTCGCGCTTGGAATCGTGCGAGTTGAACGCGCCCGCCTTGTCGTATACGGCTATATGCATGTTTTTAATGTATATGTCGCCGCCCGAAAGGTAGCAGAAACTGTCCTTAAGGTTGCAGTTGCCGTTCCTTAAGGACTTTACCTCCGCGCCCTCGAGCATTATTCCCGCTTCAAATTTGTCCTCTATAAAATATTCGTATGAAGCCTGTCTGTTTACGGTTATAGTCTTTTTCATAAAACCGACCTTTATAAATATATTTTATTATATCATAAAATGCTGGCTTGTAAACAACTTTTTTGCCCGCCGAGCCTTACCTTCTGCCGCCTTTGTGCTTTTTTCTTACAACCTTCGCGGTCGAAGTCTTTGCCGCGCGCTTTTTGCCGTCGGCTCGTCCGCCCTTTTTTGCACGGGCTGAGCTGCGTTTTTCTGTACGTTTTGCGCCGTGCGCGTTGCTTTCGCTTTGCGCATAAGAGCGGCGGGTATGATGTCTGCGCTCGTTTTCCGTGCGGGCGTCTGTAACTTTAACTTCGCCGCGTTCATTTTCCGTAACGTCTGCAAGCGAAAATTCCGGGCGCATATTTCCCCAGTCGCAGCCGTCTGCGCGCACTTTTATTCTGTCGCCAAGGCGGAATGTGCGTTCGCCTTTCAGCATAAATTTATCTTCAAGGTATTCGTAGCTGCCGCCAGGCAGTTTTTCAAGCCTGATAAGCCCTTCAACGGTGTTGTCAAGTTCGGCAAAAATGCCGAAAGCCGTAACTCCCGAAATTGTCGCCTCGAATTCCTCGCCCGTGCGGTCGCTCATATATACGGTTTTGTAAAGGCTGTCCACATCGCGTTCGGCGCTGTCGGCGTTCTTTTCGCAAAGCGAACAATGCGCCGCACCTTCAGCGGCAATAGGTCCGTATTTTGCGCGCATAAGGTCAATTTCGCCGTGAAGCACGCCCTTTATTATCCTGTGAATGAAAAGGTCGGGATAGCGGCGGATGGGGGAGGTGAAGTGGCAGTAACATTCGCTCGCTATGCCGAAGTGTCCGCAGTTCCGCTCAAGATATTTTGCCTTCTGCATTGTGCGCAGCATCACCTTGTTTACCGCGCTTTCGCACGGCTTGCCCGCAACGTTTTTAAGTATTTTCTGGAACTGTTCGGGTTCGGGGCTTTCGCCGCTGACGTTCCCGCTTATGCCGAGGTCGGATAAAAACGAAAGGAACGCCGTAACCTTTTCGGGTGCGGGCGGTTCGTGAACGCGGTACATAAAGGGCGCGCCAAGCTTTTGCATATACTCTGCCACAGCCTCGTTCGCGCATATCATAAACTGCTCTATCATCTTTTCGGATATGGTGCGTTCGTAGTCCGGAATTACAATATCGCCGCGTTCGTTAAGGTATATGTGCACCTCTTTTACGCTCAGGTCAATATTGCCAAGCCTGTCGCGCCGCGCCGAAAGTATGCCGCAAAGCTCCTTCATGTCTGCGCACATGTCCTTAAGGTCGGGGTATTTTTGCAAAGCTTGCTCGTCGCCTTCCGAAAGGGCGGTTATTTCTTTGTAAGTAGTGCGGTGGTCGCTTCTTATAATGCTTTCAAAAATGTCGCTTTCAAGTCTTTCGCCGCGCGGAGATATCTTCATCACGCAGCTTAAAGCGTATCTGTCCTCGCCCTCGTTAAGGCTGCACGCGCCGTTGGAAAGCGCTTTAGGCAGCATGGGCAGAACTCTGTCGGGGAAATATACGCTTGTGCCGCGGTTGTATGCCTCTTCGTCAAGGCGCGTTCCTTTTTTAACGTAATGCCCCACGTCTGCTATGTGTACGCCTAAAATAAAGTTTTCGCCCTCTTTTTTAAGTGATACCGCGTCGTCTATGTCGCGCGTGTCGTCGCCGTCAATGGTAATGGTAAGCTCGCCGCGCAAGTCGCGCCTGTCGCCTTTTACAATTTTTTCTGCGGCGACGTTTTCCGCCTGCTTTATAACGTCGGCGGGGAACTCTTCATATAGACCGTAGTTGCGTATTATGGAAAGCTCTTCGGCGTAAAAATCTCCGCTTTTGCCTAGCAATTCAACAACTTTTCCGTTAGGCGCTTTGCCGTGCGGGTAAGCCGTTATGCGGCAAACAACTTTGTCGCCGCTGTGCGCGCCCATGGAAAGGGAGGAGGGTACAAAAATGCGCGGTGCAAACTTTGTCTGGTCGGGTATAACGTAACAAGCTCCGCCGATTTTTTCAAACGTGCCCGCAACGTTTATGCGTCCGCGCGCAAGTATTTTTATTACTGCCGCTTCGTCCTCAGTGCCCTTTATTTTTACGGCAAGCACTCTGTCGCCGTCAAGCGCGCCGCGTAGCGAATGTTTCGGCAAAAAGTAATCTCTGTTTTCCGCCGTTTTATCGTCGGGTATAAGAAAGGCAAATCCGTGTTCATTGCCCTGAATAGTTCCGCTTATTGCGCCTATCTGAGAGGGAGTGCAGTATTCGCCTACGTTGTTTTTAAGTATAACGCCGTCGTCTTCAAGCGCTTTAAGGACGGCTTTAGCCGCCTTGCTTTCGGAATATTTTATGCCCAGCGCGGAGCATATCTGTTTTTCTGTTTTAAACGCCAGCTTTCCTTCTTCAAAAAGCTGGGTAATTCTTTCTCTTACATTCATAATATTATTTTCTGCGCTATTGCGCCGTTTATCGTATTTTTAGCAAGGTAAAAAGTGGAAGGGCGTAAAACGCGCCGTTATTGCCTGATTTTTGCAAAAATAAAAGCGGCTTAAAATCAAGCCGCTTTTTATGACGATATTTGTTATGCAAGCATTATCTGCACAATATAAACAACTATAGAAAGAACAGCAAGCACGATGAGCGTTATCCAAGCCCATTTCTTAAGCTTGCTTTCTATGCTGCGACCCTTGTTCTTGCCGAAGAAGGTTTCGCTGGTCGCCGTGATACCCTGAATACCGTCGGAATTGCTCTTCTGGAAGAGTACAACGATGATTGCGACTAAAGCGGCTATAAACATAAGAGCCATAAAAAGCAACGTGAAAGTTATATAGATTGTGTATTCGGCATCCGTCAGTCCTGCGGGAGCCAGAAGTGCAGTAAGCATTGTTTACCTCGTAAAATTTCTTAAGCAACAAGAATTATATCATAAAGCGCGCGTTTATACAAACAAAAAACGGTACAAACAAAAAATTTTTTGCAATATTTTGCATTAATTTTTGTTATCTGTCTTTTTGCCGTCCGTCTTAATGTTTTCGGGCGCGTTTTCGTCTGAATTTTCCTGATTTTGTTCGGCATTTGGTTCGGCGTGCTGCCCGCTCACACCGTCGCTGCAATCTTGTAGCTCAACATGCGGCGCGCCACTATTTAGCGCGGGTTGCTTTTTGAATATGCGCTTTTCGCCCAACAGATTAATTATGAGTATGCCGCCGCACACAAGCGCAAGCGCGATAAGGGTGGTATAGTGAAAAAGCTGAGCTGTTTCGTTTAGTATTATTGCCGAAAAAAGCGCGCCGAACAAGGGGTTGGTGCTTTTGAATACGGCTACTTTTGAAACGGGATTGTACTTTAAAAGGTAGCCCTGAAGAGTGAACGCACACGCCGAAAGGAACGCAAGGTAAAAAAGCATTGCAAAGCTTGCTCCGCTTTCAGGTCTGATGCTGCCGCCCGCGCACGCGCCTATTATAATCAGAGCCGCGCCGCCGCAGAAAAATTGCCAGCCGCACAGCGTGGTAGTGTTTTCGTATCTGGAAAAAATTTTTACGAACCCTGCCGCCATAGCCGCAGAAAGCCCGCTCATAATAATAAGTCCTTCGCCCGTAAACGAAAATTCAAAATTCAATCCGTCAAGGTTCATTATTAGCACGCCGCCGAAGCCTAAAACGCAGCCCGCAAGTTTGACAAGCGTAAATTTCTCCGTGCGGAATATGAAGCACGCGGCTATAATAGTAAAAAATACGCCAAGCCCGTTCAGAACCGAACTTTTTACGCCCGTAAGTTTTGCAAGGCCGATGTAAAAGCAGGTGTACTGAAGCGCGGTCTGGAATACCGCGACGATGGCTACGCGCCATATGTTGCTCTTTTTGGGCAGCAGAATTTTTTTCTGCGCGACAGAGCCAAAAACAAGTACAAGAATGCCCGCAAGCGTAAAGCGCACGCCCGCAAAAAGTATAAGCGAAGCGTAGGAGGTGGTGTCCACGTTAAAAAGAGTGTACCCGAGCTTTACGCAGGGGAAGGCGCTTCCCCAAAGCATGCAGCATATAAGCGCGCCGATTACCACGACGTAGTTTTTAGAAAAAAATTTTTCAGCGTTAAATTTAATCATTACAATAAAATATTGCGCTTTTGCGCAAAAAGGTATGTTCGGTAATGATTATATGC
>CAJLLH010000091.1 GCA_905207385.1 uncultured Eubacteriales bacterium | reverse complement strand
AACGCTTCTGATAACGAGCGGCGCGCCTTGAAGGCGCGCCGCATATTAAATAAAACGCATTTCAAAGCCGCGTCGGCGGCTTTTTTTATAAATGCTTGCAAAACTTTCGCGGCGGTGTTACAATTATATAAATAAATGCGCGCCGCACCGTAAATAAAGGCGCGGCAAATCTTGATTTAAGGATATCCCGATGAAATTTACCGAAGTTACCGTTCATACCACCAGCGAGGGCAGCGAGCTTATCGCCGATATTTTATGGCGCTACTCCAATTACGGCGTGGCAATATCCGACGTTAAAGACGTCATCGCCCTCCAGCGCGACAAAGTTATGTACTGGGACTATATGGACGAAAGTCTTACAAAAGACAGCGGCGAGGCGCTTGTAAAAGCGTTTGTAACGGTGGAAGATACCCCCGCATATATGCCGCAGATACGCGCAGATATCGAGGAGATGAACAAAAATTGCGACGGTTGCATGCCGCTCGGTTCGCTTGAAATAACCACCCGCACGGTGGAGGGCGACGACTGGATAGAAATCTGGCGCAAGCACTTCCGCCCCATACATATAGGAGGCAGAGTGGTTGTCGTTCCCGAATGGATAAAGTACGAAAAACAGCCCGAAGAGGTAGTGGTGCTTCTGGACAGCAATATGGCGTTCGGCACGGGCGAGCACGAAACAACGGCAATGTGCCTTGAACTTCTTCAGGAATATTTAACGCCGCAAAGCATCTGCCTTGACGTAGGTTGCGGTAGCGGTATTTTAGGCATATCTGCCGTCCTTTTGGGCGCGAAGAGCGCATATCTTACCGATATCGACGGCGTGGCGACGGACAGCGCGGCGCATAACTGCAAGCTTAACGGCGTTGACGGCAAGTGCACGGTAAAGCGCACCGACCTTATAGGCGATGGCGAGATAGTTGCCGACATAGTGCTTGCAAACATCACGGCGGACGTTCTTACCCGCCTTGCGCCCACTCTGCCCGCGCACATAAAGCAGGGCGGCACTCTTATACTTTCTGGCATTATCAAAGAAAAGCTCGATGGCGTTCTTGCCGTTTACTGCGCGCTCGGTTTTGAACATTTAAAGACGGTATCGCGCGGCGAATGGTTTGCCGTATCTTTCAAAAAATGCGTTAATTAAGGCATATATGCCGCTCAATTAGTCGGCAGTTTTTCATATACAGCTATTTAAGGAATTTTTAATGTCTGCACCTAAAAGATTTTTAACCGATAATATCATAAATTATCCCGAAGAAACCGAGGTGTTGCTCGAGGGTGAGCAGTTCAACCACGCAAAAAACGTATTGAGGCTTGCCGTCGGCGCGGAAATAACTCTTTTAGACGGCAGCGGAAGGGAGTATTCCGCTGTGATAGCTGCGTGCGGCAAGCGCGACATGACTGCGCACATAACGGGCTTCAGCGTGGGCGATAAAGAACCCGCCACAAAAGTGCGACTGCTTGTGGGCGCACTCAAGGGCGATAAAACCGAACTGGTGGTGCAAAAGGCGACCGAGCTCGGCATAAGTTCCGTCGGCGTTTTCGGTTCTAAATACTGTTCGGCGTACCTTACGCCGTCCAAGC
The DNA here is from genome assembly GCA_905207385.1 of uncultured Eubacteriales bacterium. GTDB lineage: Bacteria > Bacillota > Clostridia > Christensenellales > Borkfalkiaceae > Coproplasma. The sequence continues at coordinate 3,905 of CAJLLH010000091.1, read as the reverse complement.
TTGAAAGGCTGAACAAAGTCGCGCGCGAGGCAACAAAGCAGTGCATGCGCTCCGTCGCGCCCGAAGTTCAGCTTTACGAAAAGTTTGAAGATGCTTTAAAATCTGCCGAAGGGTACGAAAATAAGTTGTTTGCCTGCGAGTTTGAACACAGTTCTCAGGCGGATATGGCAAAACTAAGCGGCTCGACTGTGGTGATTGTCGGCAGCGAGGGCGGGTTTGCCGAAGAGGAATACGCTCTTGCGCGCGAAAAGTACGGCTTTAAGGGCATAACGTTAGGCAAGCGCATACTGCGCGCCGAAACTGCCGCCGTTGCGCTGTGTGCCATAGTAATGTTTTCGCTGGGAGAAATGCAATGAAGGTATGCGTTTTTACGCTCGGCTGCAAGGTCAACGAGGTGGAGTCCGCCTCGTTCATGTCTGCACTCAAAAGCTGGGGCGCTGAGGTTACCGACAGGCTTTGCCCCGCGGATATATACGTTTTGAATACCTGTGCCGTTACGCGCGAGGCGGAAAAAAAGAGCCGCCAGCTTATAGCAAGGGCGCGCAGGTTCAACGATAAAGCTAAAATATTTGTATGCGGCTGCGCCGCGGAAAAGGACGCGCCCGCATTCCTTTCAAAAGGCGTGGAATATGTAGGCGGCGCGCAGAAAAAGAATGCCGTAATTGCCGCGCTTGCCAAGCAATTGGGTGCGGAATATGCTTGCGCGAACAACGAGCAGGGCTACGAAATTCTGCCCCCGCCCGTCCAGCCGCGCACCCGCGCGTTTATAAAAATAGAGGACGGCTGCAACAATTTTTGCAGTTATTGCGTTATACCTTACCTCCGCGGCAGAGTCAGAAGCCGCTCGGTTGAAGAAATTGTCTGCGAAGCCGAAAATTGCGGCTGTCCCGAAGTTGTTTTAACGGGCATAAACGTTTCGGCTTACAATTATGGGGGAAAGGGGCTTGACGAACTTGTTTCCGCGCTTTCGCACATAGAAAAGCGCGTGCGCTTCGGTTCTTTGGAATGCAACGTTATCGACGAAAAATTCCTTTCAGCTTGCAAATCGCTCAAAGATTTCGCCCCGCAGTTTCACCTTTCGCTGCAGAGCGGAAGCGACGCCGTTTTAAGAAAAATGAACCGCCGCTACACCCGCACGCAGTATCTTGAAAAATGCGCGCTCATCTATCGGTATTTTCCAGACGCGGCGATTACTACCGATATAATAGCCGGCTTTCCCGAAGAGACGGACGAGGACTTTGAACAGAGCCTTTCCATCATAGAAGAAGCGCGGCTTGCGCGCGTTCACGCCTTTGCTTTTTCGCCAAGGGAAGGCACTGTTGCGTGGAAAATGAAGGACATTCCGCACGATATTAAGGAAGAGCGTCTGCACCGTCTGCTTGCGGCAGGCGAAAATGCCGCTGAAAGGTATATCGCCGCGCGCCTCGGCACCGTTCACCGCGTCATATTCGAGGATATGGAAGAAGGCTTTACCTGCGGCTATACGGGCAGTTATATTAAGGTGTACGCAAGCGGCGACTTTACAGGCAGAACGCTTGACGTCAGAATTGAAAAATTGTTTAAAGATGGCGCGCTCGGCGTGCCTGTCGAATAAAATTGATGCGGCAATATGCCGCAATTAACGGGGAATAAGCCCCGAAAGGAGTTTAATCATGCTTAAGGACGATTGCCTTTTCTGCAAAATAATCAAAGGGGAAATTCCTTCCTCAAAAGTTTACGAAGACGATAAAATGCTCGTTTTCAAGGATATTGAGCCCAAAGCCAAAGTGCACCTTTTAGCCGTGCCCAAGGACCATTTTAAGCTTCTTTCCGAAATGGACGCTCAAAAAGTCGAGCTCGTAAGCTATATGCTTACAAAAATTCCGCAGATTGCGGCTGAAAACGGTTGCGAAAAGGGCTTCCGCCTCGTTATAAATCAGGGCGAGGACGCAGGTCAGTCTGTGTTCCATCTGCATATTCACATTCTCGGCGGTGAAACGCTCCCTTGGGAATAAGATTCATCTGATTGGGCAGAATGCGGCAAAACGACGAGCTTGCATTTTGTCGCGTTAACTTAAATTTTGGCGTATGAAAATTACTGCGCGCACTTTTTGCCGCGCAGATGTTTTCAGTGCGTGCTTGTGGCTTGCCGCGGTTAAATGCCGTTAATTACAACATATTAAGGGGGGATTGTATGCTTCATACCATAGAAAACGATTTTTTAAAGCTTACCGTAAATGACGAGGGCGGCTCTATGCACTCGCTCATATTCAAGCCCGAAAACGAGGAAAGGTTGTGGCAGGGCGAAGAGTTCTGGAAGAGTCGCGACATTATCATTTTTCCGATAATCGGGCACGCCGCGCCCTTTGAAGTATGCGGAACTGCTTACGAGCTTAAGTCGCACGGGCTGGCGCGCTATACAAGGCTTTCTGCCGAGAAGAAGGCTGAGGACGAAATCTGCCTGTCGTTTGCCTCCGACGAGGAGAGCCTTAAAAGTTACCCTTACGCGTTTACATTTTCAATTTCGTACAAGCTTATAAAAAATTCTGTAAAAGTAACCTACTTCGTGCGCTCCGAAGGCGGGGTAATGCCGTTCTACGTAGGCGGACATCCCGGCATGCGCGCGCCCGGCGGAAGCGCGGTCATAGAATTTGAAAACGAGGAGCACCCCGTAATTTATCCGCTTGAAGGCGGTGCGGCAAGTTTGCCTCACCTTAAAAGGTTTGTTGCGGACAAAGCGTTCTTTGCCGAATGCAAAACTTTCCAGCTCGGTTCGCTGTCGGGCGGTGCAATTTACGCGCGCACGCAGGACGGCTACACTTATGAATACAAGTCTGACTGTCCGCTTTTTGCCTTCTGGTCAAATGAAGAGGGTGGCGATTATGTCTGCGTCGAGCCGTGGTGGGGCATAAACGACAACCCCGCGTTCCCCCGCGAACTTACGTTAAAGCCGTTCATGAACTTTGAAAAAGGTGAGGGCAGCAGTTTTTCTTATACTCTTACCGTAAGCAAAGATTAATGCTTTGGTCGTGGACTTCTGATTGAATATAAAAGTTTAAAATTGAAAGCGGCGGAGCTTAAATCTGCCGCTTTTTCTTTATTGCGCTTCAGATTGAAAATCACCCGGTTCTACTGGTGGAAAATAAAAAATAGCTTTAGCAAATTTCAATAATTATAAAAGTTGCCTTATTGTTTATGTTAATACAATTTGATTTAAATTTACAGCAAACGGTACGAGCGTCAGTAAATGCATCGGGAGTAATGGGGGCAGTGGAAAACTATCGTGCCGCAAAGCAAAAGCGGGGGCAAGGCCGTAGCCTTGCCCCCGCTTTTTGTTAAAACGGAAGTTGTTATTGATTATTCTTTGCCTGCAAGCTTCTTGTAGCCTTCAAGCCTTTCCTTAGCGGACTCTTCGGTCTTCTTGAAGAGCTCGTTGGCAACATCGGTACCCTGAGTCTTTACAAGCGAGGAGTACCTTGTTTCGCCTGCAAGGAAGGTCTGATAGTTGTCGAAGTTAGGATCAGCCTTGCTGTCGAGCGTGAATACTTCGCCGTCAGGATTGTACCTGTAAAGCTGCCAGTAACCGCAATCAACGGCTGCCTTTTCCTCGAGCTGGCTCTTGGTCATGTTGATGCCGTGGTTGATGCAAGGTGCATAGCAGATTATAAGCGAAGGTCCGTGGTAAGCTTCAGCTTCGCTGATTGCCTTAAGGAACTGTGCGGGGTTAGCGCCCATCGAGCACTGTGCAACGTATACGTAACCGTAAGTCTTTGCAATCATGCCAAGATCCTTCTTCTTAATCCTCTTGCCTGCGGAAGCGAACTTGGCAACTGCGCCGATGTTCGTGGACTTGGAAGCCTGGCCGCCGGTGTTGGAGTAAACTTCGGTATCGAGAACGAGGATGTTAACGTCTTCGCCTTCAGCTA
>CAJLLH010000090.1 GCA_905207385.1 uncultured Eubacteriales bacterium | reverse complement strand
AAGCCGCCACCATGGTTAGCACAAGAACGAGGAAGGTAGTCGTTTTAACGCCGCCCGCCGTCGAACCGGGGCTGCCGCCTATGAACATCAATATATTCGTAAGCAGATACGCGCCGTCTGAAAAGTAGTTCATGTCTACCGTGTAATGCCCCGCCGTTCTGGGGGTTACTGAAAAGAACAGACAATTGAGCATTTTGTCGCCCACGTTCATATTGCCTATCGTGCCGTCGTTGTTCCATTCGAACGTCATAAAAAGTGCCCAGCCGAGAACAAGCAATATACCCGTGGAAAGCAATACCACCTTTGTGTGCAAGGAATAGCGCGAAGGGCGGAAACGGTTTTTTATTACGTCGTACCAGACATAAAATCCGAGACCGCCGATGACTATCAGCGCCATAATGGTAAGCAGAAAGAGCGGGTCGGATGCGTAGCCGTCGAGCGAGCAGTGTCCGCCGATGCCCGTAAGCGAAAAGCCCGCGTTGCAGAACGAGGATACCGAAGTGAAAACTGCCTGCCATATCCCCATGCCCCAGCCGTATTCGGGTATGAAGGTTATGCAAAGGAGCACCGCGCCTAAAAATTCAATGGAAAATGTGCCTATAAAAATATATTTTAAAAGCCCCTTTACCCCCGCCATTTTAAGTCCGCCCGCCGACTGCATGGCAAGCTTTCTGTCTGAAAGGGTTACGTCCTTTTTTATATACAACATAAAAAGGGACAGTATGGTTATGAAGCCCAGTCCGCCTATCTGAATGAGAATTAAAATGATAGCCTGACCGAAGCCCGTAAAATATACAGAAATATCTACAATGGTGTGCCCAGTAACGCAGGTTGCGCTTGTTGCGGTGAACAGCGCGATAAGGAAGTCGGGCTTGCCGCTGCTGATTGCGGCGGGTATGCATAAAAGCCCCGCGCCTGCAAAAATTACAAGCACGAAACTGAGTGCGACAATTCCTATGGGGCGAAATTTGAAACGTTTAATTTTCATATCTGACCAAAAAAACCGCTTTTTTGCGGCAACCCGACAAAGCGGGCAAAAAGGTTACCTTTAAAGAAAGAGCTTAACTCTCCCCGACGGATAACCACGTGAATTATAACACAGACCAATATAAAACGCAAGCTTATATACGCATTTTTGACTTAAGACGGTTTTCAAAGCTGTTTGTGTAAGTTTTTAACAGTCCGATTGCAAAAAAATGTTAAAAATGTGATTTTAGTCCTTGACTTTAGATAATTACTGATATATAATAGATTTGACAGTCAGATTGATGTTAAATAATAACAAAGGAGCAAGTATCAAAGTGAAGCGTGAAAGACTTGAAGAAGTAGCCGAAATTCTTGATAAGCGCGGTAAAATGACGCTTGAACAGCTTGAAGAAGCTTTCCCCGATGTTTCGCAGATGACCTTGAGGCGCGACCTTTCGCAGCTGGAAGAGGACGGCAGGGTTATACGTATACGCGGCGGCGCTATGTCCGTTAAGGAAGTGCAGAAAGTTTCCGGCGAAGCGTACACCAAAAAAACTACCGTTAACATGGACGCGAAGATTGTTATTGCACAGAAAGCTGCAACCCTTATTGACGAGGGTACAAGCATCTTTATAGACGGCGGCACTACGGCAATGTACCTTTCCAAGGAAATGCCCGACATAAAGTGCAACATCTTTACCAACGGCATAGCCGTAGCCATGGAGCTTGCGCAGAAGAAGAACGTTGAAATTACCGTTGTGGGCGGTCAGCTTATGAAGGATAACCTTTCCACCTCCTCTCCCGCGGCAAAAGAATATTTCAACAACACCAATTTTGAAATAGCCATTGTTTCCGCACTCGCGTTTACGCCCGAGCACGGCTTTTCGTGCAACAGCCAGACGGAGAGCGACCTTCTTAAACAGGTGTTCTGCAAGGCGCGCCACGTTTATATGATGCTGGACAGCTCGAAGATAGGCAAAATCAATCCCTACACCTTTGCCCAGCTTGAAGATATCGACGTGCTTATAACCGACGACGTATTCCCCAGAGAATACAAGGCGCTTTTCGAGCAGAACGATATCGTCGTTATGTAAAAAGTTAAAAATAATTAAAGCCGCGGAACAATTCCGCGGCTTTTTTGTTTTAAGTTTTATTGCAGATTTACTCCGCAACTTTTTTTGCAACTTTGAATTTTTATTACAGATTTGCTCTGCAATTTTTTTGCAGCTCTGACTTTTTGTAGAAGCTTTTTGCGCCGTTTTTGCGCGCTACGCTTTTGCTTACGGCAATAATTTTGAGCACTCCGCAAAACGATTGAAAAGGCGCAGATTATTCGCTCCATTTTTTTATGTTCAGAGTTCTGTCCTTAACGTCGTCGTGCTCTTCAAAGTAGCGGCGGCGGATTTCTTCAATACCGTCCGCCTCCTCCATAAGTCCCAGCATTTCGGCAAGCTCTTCTTCGGAAAAATCTGCGGGGTTGAAGCTGCCCTCGAACGCCGAAGAAAGTTTTAACATATCCCATTTAGTTATGCTCATTTTTTACCTGCTTATTTTGAATTGAGCGCCATATATGCCGCAAATACTTTTTTCAGCCTTTTATTTTTTTGGCGTCTTCAAGCATTTCAAGCTTTTCGGTCATGGACGTATCCGCCGCGGAATAACTGTACCATACTTGCTGAGATGATACCGCTCCGCCGTTATACGAAAGAAGCGCAACTTTTATTTTTCCTTCCCACGCTTCGTCGATGCTGTAATACTTTAAAAGACCGTTATCCCATACCTGATAGGTAATTACGGGTCCCTTACCGTTTTCGTCCTCTACCCATCTGCATTCGCTTGCGCTGTTTGCGTTTTTAAGCATAAGCTGAGAAGCTTCGTCAGCGTTGGCAACGGCACAGTCAAGATCCATGCGGACTTCGTAGACGGCGTGCCCGTCCACCTTGCTGGAAATTATTTCGGCAGATTTTACGATATTGTCCGCAAGTATGTTTACGTTGCCGTGAATAACGGCTTCTTCGCCCTTTGCCTGCTCCAATATATCCTGTTCGATTTCGGCAAGCGTAAGCTTTGCACCCTCGCGCTTTACTATGGGAGGGTCGTCCGTGCCCCAGTCGCTGCCCGTCTTCCAGTCGCAGGTTAAAAGGGGCTGTTCGGAATCTGACGCGTGCCCTTCGGCATAGCGTATATCTTCGCCTTCGAACCTGTAAAGTTTGTTTGTATCTTCCACGAAACGCAGGCGCGCCGACTGGAACAGCGATTTGAAAGTTTCTATCGTGCCGGTCGCCTCGTTCACGTACTTCATCGTGTAATGATATTTGTAACCGGGAGTGTTTTCTCCTTCGTGTACAATAAGCTTATAGTTCTGCGTGGTTACGTTGCCGCTGCCCTTAGAACCCAAGTCGGTAGAGCCCGTCTGGGTGGAAAAGTAGACATATTTGTCTATGTACTCTTCGTTATAGCATCCGTAAGCGAAAAGTTCGGCGGCAACCTGCTTTACAACTTCCTCCTTTTCTGCGCCGGAAGCGTTCTGCCAGCGGGTTATGGCGTCCTTGCTTTCCTGCTCGTATGCGGCGGCAACTGCGGGGTAAACGTCGTCATCGTTTAAAACGTAGCTTTTGTTTTCGCCCACATCCTTGCCGCAAGCCGACGCGCCGATAAGCACTGCGGGCAGAGCGAGGAGCGCGCACGCCTTTATGAATTTATCTTTCATGTAAATCTCCTTTCGTCGGTAATTATAACATCCGCGCGTTTTTTGCACAAGCTTATTTGCATTAAAAATAACCGCGATTCAATAATTTGTAATATTTAACTAAAAAGTATAATTATTAACGGTGGCCGTCATTAAAAGATGCCGCCTTTTTACCCGATTAAACTTAAGCCTTGCCGCTTTCGTGCACGAACGCAGTGCTCCACTGCGCAAGGTTAAAACGCCTTGCTATGTGTTCGCACTTGCACATAAAGACATAAAAAATATCGTAACCCTCGCCGAAAAGCGTTTCAAGGTTGCCAAGCCCCTTTGAAATTATTACGTCGCAGGAGTTGAAAAGGCTTAAAGCGCGCGGACTTAATTCCTTTAAATATGTGCCCGGAACAGCCTCGCCGCTGTCTTCGACCGAGGCGTATTTTCCGAGATTTATAAATTCCGCATCCTTGCGCGTGGCGTCGTTTATTATTTCGCCGCCGCGAACAAGCGAGGTTACGCTTATTTCGGGATAAAGCGACCTGATAACCCTTATCAGTATTTTATCGAACACCACTTCGCCGCAGTTGTCGTGCACATATAAAAGCGTTTTTGCCGATTTAAGGCGCGATTTAAGAAGGCTGAGCACCGCCGCATCCGGCACGGTTTTTTCTGCCGCCTGTTTTACTACAGATATGCTGTCCGCATCGAGGTCTGAAAGTTTGGCAAAATCGATATAGTTTGCCGCCGCGGCGTATTTTACTGCCTCCGCCAGCGGGTCGGAACAAGCTTTTATATTTGCGAACAAATCTTCCTCCATTGCGAGGACTGCAGAATTGAACATCATTTTTTCAGCCGAATAATCTATGCCGCCGCCGAATATTTCGCAGTGTGCGCGGTCTATATCCCGCATCAAAAGCGGGGCGCAATAATGCGCGGGCGGATTGGCGCACAGCGCGCGGACGCGCGAACGGAACTGTTCAAGCTTTTCGGGGTCGGAATGTGAACGTTCCACCTTTTTTAACTGACTGTTATACAAACAACCCTTGCACTCTTCGTCCAAAGTCATTTTAATCCTCCGACGGCGTTTTGCTTACATTGCGCACGCGCGTTAAAATTGCCAGCCTTAAGGCTGACGGGTATATTATAACACTGCCGCGGCATAATTGCAACAATGCGCACAGGCGCAGAAACGCAATATGCCAAGCCTGTATTAAAAAGCACAAATTCAGTTGCCGTTGGCAGGCGGTTAAACTAAAAACAAACAAAAAAGGCGCTGAAAAACTTCAGTGCCTTTTTATAGTTGGAATAAGCTTCAGGCATCCCTTACAAGCAGAAGAATGCCCGCAATCATATTCAAGAACAACAGCGTGCAGACTTTGAAGCCTACGCCCATAGGTTCGCCATCGTTTATCTTCCTGAATGCGTGAACCGTCATAGGAATTGCCCATATAAGCGGAATAAGGAAAGCAAAAGCAGCGGCTATGCAACCCAAAATCATGAATACCTTTATAGCGGTATCCAGACCGCTTGAATGCGAACTTACTGCAGCCTGAGGCTGTTGTACGTTTTGTGCAGGACGGAACAATTCGGTAGGGCAACCGCAGTTGCTGCATACTTCTGCGTTGTCGTCAAGTTCCGCGCCACACCTAGTGCAGAATTTCATAATCTCTCCTCCCTTTCTACAATATGCCATAATTATATAATATAAAACAGATTATGTCAATATTTGCATAAAAAAATATTTATTAAATTATAAACTCAGGGAGTACCGATCGGAAGCAACGCAAGATCATTAATCCTTTATAACGCAAAGGTATCTATTATCCATAGCTTTAGCGCATTAATTATCTATA
>CAJLLH010000089.1 GCA_905207385.1 uncultured Eubacteriales bacterium | reverse complement strand
GTCAGCCTTGCCTGGTGGCAGTCGGCGCTTATCGCGGCAGACGTAATTTTCGGCGTGCTTGCTCTGGCGGCTGGAGCTCTGCTTGTTTTAACCATATTCAGTAACAAAAAGGCAGGCTCCGCTGAAGTAAAATAATAACCCGACATATTTCCGGTTTTCTCCTCTTGTAGCCCGAAGCAGCGGCAGTAAAATTACGCTGCTTCGGGCAAAGAAGAAAATTAAGGCATTATATGCCGTGTTTCAACCATTAGTTTATAAGTTTTTTTGAAAAAGCGGAGGCGGTTCATTCTGTCGCCGCTTTTTTAACTTCAATTTTTTGTGGCGGAGTTCGTTCGTTTTTTTTGGTTAAGATTTTTTTTGACGGAAAATTTGCGAGGATGAAAGATTCAGGTTTTTGAATTTTGCGGAAAATCTGTGTGAAAAATTTTGGTTTTGTTGCACTATATCAGCGTTCGTTGCGGCATATTATGCGGTCAATTGCACTTTTTGGGTCAAAATAAATTGCTAAAAACTTGCAATTGACAAGCTGAATATTGTGTGTTATGATATTTGACAAATTACGTAAAATTGCTGTACAGTGGCATAAGGCAGGTCTGCCTTTAACGGGTGCCGCGGCAACCGTTAAAAAACATGCTTCTTTATTAGCTTTTAAAAATCGCGGCAAATCGGGATAAAAAACTTTGCTCCGCGTAAGCGGAAGGGTTTAAAAAATACAGGAAAAAAGCGCGTTCCGTTAAGCGGGGCGCAAAGTAGGGGGCTTATGCTGAATATTGTTATTATAGAAGATGAAGACGCTGCTGCGGATGCGCTGGAAACCTTTCTTGACAGATATGCCGCGGAAAAGTCGGAAGAACTGTCGCATACGCGCTTTAGGTGCACTACCGACTTTATAAGCAATTACCGCGGTGCGGATATCGTTTTTATGGATATAAATATCCCCAACGATATCGACGGCATAAGCGCGGCGCGCAGGTTGCGCGAACTCGACGCTTCGGTAACGCTTATTTTTACAACATCTTTCGAACAGTTTGCCGTAAAAGGGTACGAGGTGGAGGCGTTCGACTTTATAGTTAAGCCCATAGCGTATAAAGATTTTGCCTTCCGCATGAGCCGCGCGGTAAAACACGTCCGCAAGGAAAAGCTTGACATGGTAAACATCAAGACGGACGGAAAGCTTGTAATTATACCCGCCAAAGACATAAAGTACGTCGAGGTAATAAAGCACAAGCTGCTTTTTCATACCGTTAACGGCATCATAGAGAGCACCGGCACTCTTCACGAAACGGAGGCAATGCTTGCGGATAAGTATTTCGTCCGCGGAAACAGATATTACATAGTCAACCTTTGGTACGTAAGGGGAATGGAGGGTTCTTCCGTCAACGTGGACGGGGAATGGCTTACCGTATCCCGCCCGCAGAAGAAAGATTTTCTTTCTGCAATGAACAAATATCTCACCAAATAAGCTTTTTTGCAAAAAACAGTTCTTGGCGCTGAGTGGACGGTAAGTACAAATGACACAGCTTGAATTTTACAAATCATTTCAGTTTATGGCAGAACTGATGCTTGCGGAGGGTATGTTTCTTTCCTCGCTGCACGGCAGAAAGTTGGCTTGGCTGCGCGCGGTAGGGGCGGTTGCCCTGTGCTTCTTGTTTGCCTGGCTCTTTCCCGCCGCTTCAGATTCGCCTGCATATCTTTCGTTTATGTTCTTCATGCTCTTTCTTATAACGATATGCATGACCAAGTTCATTTTCAAAGAAACGTGGCTGAAACTCGCGTTCTGCTGCGTGGCGGGCTATACTCTTCAGCATCTTACTTATCAGCTGAATTACATAACGTTGGTGGCGATGCTGGGCGGCGACCCCACGGTTACGAGCGGCGGCATGTACGGCAATAATTTCATGCCCATATATTCCGTTCCTTTCCTTACCGTGTGGTATTATTTTATTATTTTCCTCACTTACAGCGTCATTTACTGGATTTTCGGCACAAGATTCCGCCGACAGGTATTCCAATTGCCGTCAGTCATGGGATTTTTCATGGTTTGCGCGCTGCTCGTGCTCGATATAGTTCTGAATACCTTCGTGGTAACTTATATGAGCAATATGGTCGGCATAATAATATCGGGAATTTACAGCATAGTCTGTTGCATTCTCGGGCTGTGCCTTCAGTTCGAAGTGCTTCTGCGGTGGGGTTATTTTTCGCAGCTGCGCATAATGAAGATTGTAAGCAGGCAGGAAAAGGAGAGATACGCCGCCGTTAAAGACGCCATGGAGACGGTAAACATAAAGTGCCACGACTTAAAACATCAGATACGCAGGTTTTACAATATGAATCTGCTTTCGGAATCTGCCGCCCGCGATATGGAAAAGGCTATTGCCGATTACGCGGCGTTTACCTTTACCGGCAACGATGCTCTGGATATGATACTCACGGAAATAAACCGCACCTGCTCGCGCAACCAGATACGCGCAAGCTATATGGCGGACGGCGCATTGCTTTCTTTTATGAGCGATGAAGACATTTACATAATGTTCAGCAATCTTTTAAGCAACGCGGTGGAGGCGGTGTTAAGAGCTCCCGCCGAAAACCGAACAATGGGTCTGCGCGTGGAGAACGGCGGTACGGGGTTTGTTTCGGTGATTATTTACAATTACGTGGTCAACCGCTCGCTTGAAATTGCGGACGGACTTCCCAAAACCACAAAAAAACGCGAAGATTTGCACGGTTTCGGACTTAAAAGCGTGCGCCGCATTTGCGAAAAATACAACGGGACGATGGATATTTTCGTCGAGGACGACATGTTCAACGTAAGCCTTCTGTTCCCGCCTCAGACACAAAAGCAGTAAAAAAGGTACATATAAAAGAGCGCCGCAAACTTTTTTTACAGTTTGCGGCGCTCTTTTTAAAATGTTGTCATTTTGCAGTTCGGGCAGAAAACATGACAGCTCGGGCAGAATGATATTGTAAAAATCTATCACTTGATATAGATTAATTCACAGAAAGGCCGAGCTGCCGCATTTTTATCCGCGTCGGGCGAAACTGCGGACTGTGCGCACTCGGGGCGAAAAAATACAAGGAGAATAATGATGATGATGAAAAAGAACAGATTATTATCGCTTGTGCTTGCGCTGATTCTGGTTGTGGCTTTCACCGCGACCGCTGTTTTTTCAGGCTGCAAGCCCGATGAACCGACCCCTCCTGCAGAGGCTACGGTAACGGCAATCACGCTGGATACAAGCGAGACGAAGACGACTTTTGAATTTGGCGAAGAGTTTACATACGAAGGACTTAAAGTTACCGCCGAACTCAGCGACGGCACCAAAAAAGCAGTAGACCTTAAAGAATGCAAAGTAAGCACGCCGTCGATGACGACGCCCGGACAGCGTCGCGTAACCGTTTCTTACGAAGGCAAGACCGCACAATACACGATAACCATAAACGAACGCGTTCTTCCTGAAATTTCCGAAAAGTCGCTTCTTGACATAAAAGGCGAAAATGAAAGCAACGCATACCGCTTAGAGGCGGAGACGTTCGATATGGAAACGCCCGGCGCTAAACTTGCCGACGGCTATAAATCTTTCGTGGCTGAAGCTCCCGAACCCGGCGAAGGCGAAGAACCCGTTGTAATAAGCGGGGACAAGTACCTCGACGGCTACGGCGTTGAAGGAAACTATATCGGCTTCACGTTCACTTCCGATAAGGAATACAAGGGCGTTACGCTCGTTCTCCGCGTTTCCAACCCCGGCGAATCTGCCATTACCCTTGCAGACAACATGAAGATGTATTTAAACTATGAGTCTGACGAAGATACTCACGGCGAAATAAGCCTTTCCGGCAGAACCGTTGAGGCGGGCGGCGAATGGGTTGACGTGGTAATCCGCGACGTAACTATCCCCGCAGGCACCAGCACTATCACCTTTGACATCATAGGCGAATCTGTGCCCGCTATTGACTACATAGACTTCTATGTAGGCGCGCGCTACATCTCTTCGGTTATAGAGTTCACTTCCGTAACGGAAGAAAGCCCCGTATTCGTAGACCTCGAGGACTTCGATACCGAAATGGCAAGAACGCGTAAAGACTTTGCCGACGCCCACGGCATACCCGAAGACCAGATTTATCTTGAACAGGTTCAGAATGCCGAACAGGCTGCCAATACCAGCCGCGGCACGTCCGTCGCAGCGCTTGCAAGCGGTTCTCAGCTTTCAACGACGCTCAGACTCGCCCAGGACGCAACCATAGAAATCAAAATCAAGGTTGCCAGCGTTGAAAACTATATCGTAAAAGATAACTGGAATTTCAGCATAGACGGCTACTCGCTTAACGGCGTGGAAAGCACCGACATCAAGGACGGCAATCCCGCTGCCAACGAATACTGGCTCTGGAAAGAAGTTTCACTCGGCGTATACAACATAAGCGCGGGCGACCATCTGTTCCTCTTAAGCGTTGTGGGCGGCAGCTGCAACATAGATGGCCTCAGCTTCGACGTTATTTCTTACGGCGAATTCGATGAAAGCGGCGTTGACGTTGACGACCAGCCCGAAGCACAGCTCGAGCCCGAAGCTCAGCTTTCCAAGAACGGCGTTTTGCGCCTCGAAGCAGAAGAGCTCCGCTATAAGGACGGACTTGTGCTCCGCGATGACTCTACTTCCTTCACGGAAACCTGGAACAGGGACGGCAAGTCGGGCGTATGTCTTAAAGGCTTCACCGCCGAATCTGAAATAAAGGCGGTTATAGAAGTTGAAGAGGCAACCACCGTTTCAATCTCTTTCATGATGTCTTACTACGATTCCACTGAATTCGATTTCAGCAAATCGGTAATCACGTTTGACGGACAGACGCTCACCGCCACGCCCGAAGGCGAGTTCGGTCACGACAACGATCAGGACTACTGGAAATGGAACAAGGTTAATCTTTCTCCCGTAGAAGTGGAGGCAGGCGTGCATACCCTCAGCATTGTATTCAATGAAAAGGGCATGAACCTCGATTACTTTGAATTTGTAGGCGGCGACGGCAGCGACGTTCCCGAAGAACCCGTTGCGGACGCGTCTGTCGGCATAGGCGATACCGTTAAAGTTGAAGCCGAAAACACCGACCCCTCGGGTTGGATTGCAAGGGGCGACTGGCAGCCCGATACCCCTTTCACCGAAGCGTGGAACAACGATATGGGCAGCGGCGTTTCCCTTAAGGGCATGGGAACGGGCAGCGTTGTTACCTTTACGGTTGAAGTAAAGGAAAAATGCACTCTTTCCGTAAAATCTTCCATGGCTTACTATGACGACGTTACTTACAACTTTGCAGAAAACACCGTTATAAAAATCGGCGAACAGACTCTTACGGCTACTCCCGCGGAAGAATTCGGTCACAGGAACGATACCGACTGGTGGAAGTGGGTGAACGTGGACCTCGGCTCGGTTACTCTCGATGCGGGCGTATACACCTTTACCATGACTTTCAACGCGGTAGGTCTTAACATAGACTTCTTCGAGCTTGTTGCAACCGCGGCTGTATAAAAGCTGATATTGCGGCGTTGACCGCACTGAATAAATCTTAAAAGCATCACGGTCCGAAATCAATGCCGTGCC
>CAJLLH010000088.1 GCA_905207385.1 uncultured Eubacteriales bacterium | reverse complement strand
GGTTTCCCGCCACTATGTCTATGGTGTTGATGTTGAGCTCTTCGAGCTGCTTCATGTGCTCGGGATTGGAGCGCATGGCAAGAAGTCCCGCATGTACGTTGGGATGAAGGGTTTTTACCCTGCCGTCGAGGCACTCGGGGAAGCCCGTTATTTCCGATATGCCTATGACTTTGAGACCCGCGTCTTTAAGAGCCTTAGCCGTGCCGCCGGTTGAAATAATTTCAAAACCGTTTGCTATAAGTCCCTTGCAGAAGTCCACAACTCCCGTTTTGTCAGAAACGCTGACAAGCGCCCTTTTTTTCATCTCCATTTATGTAAACCTCACGAATATAATATTTTTCAGACCGCCGCATTGCGGCGTTTTTGCAAATTGACCGCGTACTATGCCCCAATCAATCGAGCACGGTAACCTTGCGGCCTTCCTTTATTACCTTGCCCTCGCACAGCTTTTTGACGCAGTAAGGCAGAAGCTTGTGCTCCTCTTCAAGAATGCGCGACTGAAGCGTTTCGGGCGTGTCGCCGTCTGCTACTTCCACCGCGCGCTGAGCGATTATAGCGCCGCCGTCGGGCACTTCGTTGACAAAGTGAACGGTGCAGCCCGAAATTTTTGCGCCGTAATCGAGCACGGCTTTGTGCACCCTGAGCCCGTAAAACCCGCCGCCGCAGAACGACGGAATGAGCGAAGGATGTATGTTTATTATTCTGTCTTCAAAGTTCTTTATAAAACTTTCGGGAATTATTTTAAGCCAGCCCGCAAGCACGATGTAATCTATTGAAAGCTCTTTTAAAAGTTCTGTAAGAGCCGAGTACAGCGTTTCAAGGTCGGGATAGTCGGCTTTTGCGAATACCTCCGCGCGGATGCCGTGCTTTTTTGCGCGTTCGATTGCGCCTATGCCGCTTTTTGAAGCTATAAGCACGGATATTTCGCAGAAGTTATCGCGTTCGTTGGCGTCTATTACCGACTGAAAATCAGTGCCGCCGCCCGAAGCAAATACAGCTATGCGCTTCATTTTATAAGTTTAACCCCGCTGCCTTTTATAGCTTTGCCTATTACGCAGCACTCTTCGCCCGTCGACCTTAAAATTTCCATAGTCTTTTCGGCGTCGCGCTTGCTTACGCACACAACCATGCCTATGCCCATATTGAAGGTGTTGTAAATCTGCTCGTCGGAGATGCCCGATTTTTCCTGCATGATTTTGAATACGGGGGGAACTTCGTAAGAGCGCATCCAGATTTCGCAACCGATGCCCTTGGGGAAGATGCGGGGAATGTTTTCGATAAAGCCGCCGCCCGTGATGTGGGCTATGCCCTTTACGTTGACCTTTTCTATAAGGTTGAGTATGGAGCGGACGTATATTCTGGTAGGACGCAAAAGCACGTCTATCGTGCGCGCGCCGAGGCGGGGATCGTACTTTTCAAGCTGCGCTTTGTCTTCGCCGAAAAGCTTTCTTACAAGCGAATAGCCGTTGGAATGCACGCCGCTTGACTTAATGCCTATGAGCACGTCGCCGGACTTTATTTTGCTGCCGTTTATAATCTTCTTTTTGTCAACTACGCCTACGGCAAAACCAGCGATATCGTATTCGCCGTCTGCATAGAATCCGGGCATTTCAGCCGTTTCACCGCCTATAAGCGCAGCGCCGGACTGCCTGCAGCCTTCGGCTACGCCTGCAACTACCGTTGCAACCGTTTCGGGGGAAAGTTTGCCCGTTGCAAAATAATCGAGGAAGAACAAAGGCTTTGCGCCCTGGCAAACTATGTCGTTCACGCACATGGCGACGGCGTCTATGCCTATGGTGTTGTGCTTGTCCGCAATGAATGCGTACTTGAGCTTGGTGCCTACGCCGTCAGTTCCCGCTACCAGAACGGGATTTTTCATGCCCTTGGAAAGTTCGTAAAAGCCGCCGAAAGAACCTATATCGCCCAATACGTTATTGTTATAGGTAGACTGCACGTACTGCTTCATCAGCCTTACGGCCTCGTAGCCTCTTTCAACGTCTACGCCGCTGTCCTTATAAGAAATAGCCATAAATCCTTTTATACCTCGCTTATTCTAGTTTGAGTTTGTCTGCCTCGTACTCGTCCACGGCGTAAGGGTATTCGCCCGTGAAGCAGCCCTGGCAGAAATTTAAATTGCATTGCTTGCAAGACTGTACAAGATGTTCGGCGGAAAGATAACGCAAGCTGTCTGCGCCGATGCTTTTACAGATCTGGTTTTCGTCTTTGTAAGCGCCGATGAGCTGTGAATAGCTCTGCGTGTCTATGCCGAGATGGCAAGGGTGCTTTACAACAGGCGAACATATGCGTATGTGCACTTCCTTTGCGCCCGCTTCGCGCAGAAGATTGATTATCTTGCGCATTGTAGTGCCGCGCACTATCGAGTCGTCTATTATTATTATCCTTTTGCCGCGGATATTTGCGCGGATGGCGTTCATTTTTACGTTGAGGCTGCTTTCGCGCTGGCGCTGGTCGGGCTGAATGAAAGTTCTGCCCACGTACCTGTTCTTTGCCAGCGCTTCCACAAACGGAATTCCGCTTTCCTCAGCGTAAGCGCGCGCCGCAACGTTTGCACTGTCGGGCACGCCCGCAACCATATCCGCTTCCACACCGTAGTGCCTTGCAAGCAGTCTGCCCGCTTCCTGACGGGCGGCGTATACGCTGCAACCGTCTATAACGGAATCATGACGGGCAAAATATACGTATTCGAATATGCACAAGCGGCTTTCCTTGGGAATATCGTCCATCATGTGCGATATTATGCCCTTTGAATCTATAACGACTATTTCGCCCGGCTTAACATCGCGCAGGAAGTTTGCGCCGACCGCGTCGAGCGCGCAACTTTCGCTTGCAACCATAACGTCGTCGTCAGCCGTGCCTATGCACAGCGGGCGTATGCCGTAAGGGTCGCGGACGGCGATAAGCTTGTCCGTAGTCATTATAACGAGCGCGTAAGCGCCTTTAAAACGCGGGCACGCGCGCTTTACGCCCGTGAGTATGTCTCCGTCCGAAAGGCTGTTTATCATTATAGCCATTACTTCGGAGTCGATTGTGGTCTGGAATACGGCATTGTTTTGTATAAGCTCTTCGCGCAACTGCCTTGTGTTTATAAGGTTGCCGTTGTGCGCGAGAGCCATTTTTCCGCACTTGCCCGTAAATACTATGGGCTGGGCGTTGAGCAGCTGGCTTGCGCCTGTGGTTGAATAGCGGACGTGACCTATTGCTATATCGCCTTCGGGCAGACTTTCAAGCTTGCCGCCCGAAAAAATTTCGGGTATGAGCCCCATGCCCTTATAGTATGATATTTTGTCCGCAAAAGCCACGGCTATGCCGCCGCTTTCCTGACCTCTGTGCTGCAGGGCGTAAAGCCCGTAGTATACCGTGTGCGCGACGGTGCGGTTTTCCGATGAATATACCCCGAAAACACCGCACTCATCATGAATTTCGTCATGAATTTCGTCCATATATCTCCCGAATTAAGCTTACTCTTTGCCTGTCCAACAATACGTGCAAAGCTTGCAGGGTTCTAAGCCTATGGCCTCTGTCAGTCCTTCGATAGACTGGAACTCCAGAGATTCAAACTGGAACTTATCGCAAATGGCCTTACGCATAGCCTTGCCGCGCTCCGTCTGTGAGTTGCTGTATTCTTCAAGGTGCGCAACCGCCTCGTCACCCTCAAGCTCCGCCATAACGCGGCGGGTGATAAGGTCCATGTCGCCGGAAGAACGCGAAAAGTTAAGGTACTTGCAGCCGTACATTATAGGAGGGCACGCCGAACGCATATGCACCGCCTTTGCGCCGTGGGAATACAAAAAGTCCACCGTCTCTTTAAGCTGAGTGCCGCGAACAATGGAATCGTCTACAAGAAGAAGCCTCTTCCCTTCGATAAGCTCGTGAACGGGTATGAGCTTCATTTTTGCGACTTTGTTGCGCTCGGTCTGGTTCACAGGCATGAAGCTGCGCGACCAGGTGGGCGTATATTTTATGTAGGGGCGGGCAAACGGAACTTTGCAGGCGTTTGCGTAGCCTATTGCGTGGGGAGTGCCCGAATCCGGTACGCCGCCGACGTAATCTATGCCGTGCATATCGTGCGTCTTTGCATCGTTGCGGGCAAAAATTTCGCCGTTTTTGTAGCGCATCATCTCTACGTTTACCCCTTCGTAAGATGACGTGGGATAGCCGTAATACGACCAGAGGAACGCGCATATCCGCATCTTCTCGCCCGGAGGCGCAAGCTGGGTTACGCCTTCAGCCGAAATTTCCACAATTTCGCCGGGGCCGAGTTCGCGCAAATCGGTATAGCCCAGTTTTTTATAAGCAAAACTTTCAAAGGATACGCAGTAGCCGTCTTCACTTTTGCCGAGCTGTACGGGAAGCCTGCCAAGCTTGTCCCTTGCGGCTATAATCGTGCCGCGGTCGGTAAGAATGAGGATGGATGCCGTGCCGTCTATGCTGTCCTGAGCGTAGCGTATGCCCTCTACGTAAGAATCTTTTGAATTTATTAGAGCTGCAACAAGTTCGTTGGTGTTTACCTTGCTGCCCGTCATGGCGTCGAAATAGCCGCCGCGGGAAAGTATTTTCTGCATGAGCTGCGCAGAGTTATTTATAACGCCTACCGTGCTTATGGCGTACTTGCCTACCCTTGACACCATTAAAAGGGGCTGAGGGTCTGTGTCGCTTATGCAACCGATGGCGGCGTTGCCGCTCATTTCAGAAAGGACGCGCTCGAACTTGGTGCGGAAGGGCGCGTTTTCTATGTTATGTATTTCGCGCTGAAGGCCGATTGACGCATCGTATGCCGCCATGCCGCCGCGCTTGGTGCCGAGGTGAGAATGATAGTCCGTTCCGAGGAACACGTCGAAAACGGCGCTGCTCCTTTTTACCGAGCCGAAAAATCCACCCATATATCTTTACTCCGAGGTAAGGCGTTTGAATACTTCGTTGTATGCGTCTTCCACACCGCCGAGGTCGCGACGGAACCTGTCTTTATCCAGGCTGACGTGCTTTTCGGTATCCCAGGAGCCTGCTTCCCAGAAACGGCAGGTATCGGGCGAAATTTCGTCGGCGAGAACTATCTGACCGTGGAATCTGCCGAACTCGAGCTTGAAGTCGATAAGGTCGATGTTGAGGTGCTTGAAGAACTCTATAAGAAGGTCGTTTACCTTGAATGCAAGTTCCTTTATTTTAGCTATTTCCTGCTCGGTGGCAAGGTTTAAAGCGAGCGCGTGGTAATCGTTTATAAGGGGATCGTCAAGCGCGTCGCACTTATATGAAAATTCTATGGTGGGGATAGAAAGCTTTGTGCCTTCCTTTACGCCGTAACGCTTGGAGAAGCTGCCTGCGGCAACGTTCCTTATGATTACTTCGAGGGGAACTATCTGAACCTTTTTAACTACGGTATCCCTGTCCGAAAGCTGCTCTACAAAGTGCGTGGGAACGCCCTTCTTTTCAAGCATAGCCATGAGCATGTTGCTCATTTTGTTGTTGATGACGCCCTTGCCCGCGATCGTGCCCTTTTTGAGCCCGTTGAACGCGGTCGCGTCGTCTTTATATTCGACGATGACGATATCGGGATCGTCCGTCGCGTACACCTTTTTCGCCTTGCCCTCGTAGAGCTGACCGAGTTTCTGCATAGTATCACTCCTCCAAAAAAATTTTGACCTGAACGCTCAG
>CAJLLH010000087.1 GCA_905207385.1 uncultured Eubacteriales bacterium | reverse complement strand
GGCTTTTGCCGCGCCCGCCTTAAGAGGAAAAACAATCGGTTATTCCGCCGCGCCGCTGAAAGCTGCGCGGCGACTATAAACTGTGAGTATTGCTTTATGAACTTTGAGCGTATGCAAAGCTTAAGGCAAGCATTTGCACGCCGCAAAGTTCTGACTTTTTAAGTAGTTCAGTCAAACATGCCGCCGAACGTGAGTTCTATGTAAGGAGCAGCCGCATCAGTCGTTTCGGTGCCGAGGAACTTCCAGGTATTTTCAAAGTCGTAATTGGGGGCATACCTTGACCAGAAGTCGGCCTTTACCGCAAGCCTGTTTTCTACCTGCCTTACATAATCTTCAGATTCGTATCCGTATTCGTTAATGTTGGAAACGCAGCCTTCCATTGTAAGAACGGCAGTTTCAACAAAGCGACCGAATATGCCGGAGCAGTTCTTTTCTGCAGAAGTGAGCTTCTGACCCGCGAACGTAAGCGAACCGAGGAATATGCAGTCCTTTATGGTTACAACGTACTTTCCGCCTGCGGAGTTATTCTGCGCCGCGAGCACGCCGCCCACATAGTTCTGACCGACTACATCGGCTATGGAGTAGCAACGCTCCATATAGAATATATCTTCGACGTGTCTGTCTTCCATGCGTCCTACCATGCCGCCGACATAGTTGAGACCTTCGCCCTTGACGATACTGTCTACCATGCAGTCGGTCATATAAACGCCGCCGAACGACTTGCCGCTTGCGCCCTGAACGAAGCCTACAAGTCCGCCCATATCGTTACCCTTGGAAACTATCATATGGTCGTCGTCGTTCATAAGAGCCACATTATCGATATACAGGTTGCCTTCGAGGTGATGTCCTATAAGCGCGCCCATTCTGCCGTTGCCGCTTACGGTAACGTTTTTAAGAAGAACGTTGGAAACATAGCCGCCGTCGCTTTCGCCGAATATGCCTGCACGCTGTTCGGTAGCAGTTATGCTTACTTCGTTGAATTCAACGTTCATAAGCGTACCGCCGCTGAGATACTGGAACAGACCTACCCTTGAAGAACCGCTTATCGTAAGGTTGCTTATGGTATGGCCGTTGCCGTTGATAAGACCGTTGAGGTTCTTTATGGGGCTGTAAGATACATCCTTGAAGTCAAGGTCTGCAGTGATAAGGTAAACGGTAGACGAATTGTTGTTTGCAAGCTTCTGCATAAATTCTGCAGGGGTTGCAATAGTTTCCACGCTTACGCTTACACTGTAAACTTCGGAAGTAGCGTCGCCCGCGCCGTTTTCGAACCAGTAGAATACCGTGTACGCCTGGCTGTTTTCGTTTGTGAACTGAGCGCTTACGGAGTTATCCTTGAATTCTATTGCCTGAGCTTTATCTTTGAGCGCCGCTATTACTTCCGCGTCGTCTTTGCCGGAAAGCGAAGCTATTTCTTCCGCGTCGGAAGTTGAATAAGCGTTTATCGAACCCTTAACGTTGGTAAGGTCGCCGCTTAAAATGTAACCGTCTCTGTTTACCACAAACTTGGAAGTGCCTTCAACGAAATCTATAGCCGCCTCGTTGCTTGCTACGTAGATGTAATACGTGTACGAAGTAACATCTGAAGGAGCAGTTGCAAGAGATACGTTTTTGGTTATTCTGTAAACGCCTGCAACCGAGGGCGAGAAGCCGCCTACTCTGCTGTATACGGAAGTTGCGCTTGTAGCGTACTCGTATACGGTTTCAACGTTGTACGTGCCTTCTTTAAGCGTTTTGCCGTTGTAGTCGGCAGCATTTTCGACTATGAGTTCGGGTTCTTCGAATACCTGATACTGGTCTATTATAAACCTCTTATCAGATTCCGTAACCGCGTCCTTAAGACCTTCAACATAAACGTCGCCGAGCGCGGGTTCGTCTGCCATTACATTAAGGGTGAACGTTTTAGTCTTTGTATGACCCTTATAGTTTATGGTTGCCGTAAGCGTAACTTCGGCATTTTCTGCGGGACGGTAAACTATGATATCAACGTCCTGCGCGCCGGAGTTGGAAGAGTTATATTCCTTTCTGATTTCAAGAATTTCTTCATCGGAAGATTCCCACGAAATCTTTGCGTCCATCATTTCGGTCGTCAGCGTGAAGTCCTGATATACAGCATTTACGTCGGTGTAAAGATACAGCGTGTTATATACAGCCATAAGCACGGAATCTTCAAGGCTTGCCGCAGTGGATATGTCGGTATCGTAGAAATGGGTATAATCTTCCCACGAAGCTTTGTTGAGCGTTGCACCCGTACCGTTTACAGCCTCGGAATCGGCAATTGCAAGGATATCCTTCATGTTTATGGAGTTATCCGCATTGCGGTACGTTTCGTGAATGTCGTCGTTTTCAAGACCGCTTATGTTGTAGTGGTTTTCCGTTACCGCCTCTGCCCCTTCACCAGTTACCGTGGTATAGAAAGGAAGCGCCTTGAAAATCTTGGAAGAATCGGGAGCTGCTATAGATGTGCCGTTCATTCCCTTTATCGCAGAATAAGCGTCGTCGTAATCGGTAAACTGCTGATAGGTGCTGCCCGCATAGAAAATGCTGTTGGCAACCGAACCTCTGTAAGCGTCGTTTCCGGGCGCGCCGTAGCTGTCCGCAACGGAAAGTATGTCTTTAAGGTTGTTATAGCTGGTTTCCGAACGGGCAACGTCTATGTTGTTGCACACATCGCTGCCGCTTGCGCCGCCGATAATCTGACCGTAAGTTGCACTTTCGGGGTTGGTATCTATCTTAGCGCCGTTGTTATAGGAGGTTATGCCTTCCAACGTGAGAACGCCGGGGTTGGAGTTATCGGTAACGCCGTGCATTCTGTTATTGAACGATAAGCAGTTGTACATTTTAACGTTGCCGCGCATTACAGAGCCGCCGAGTTTGAAACCGTTGCCGTCGCCGTTCTGCGTGGTGTAGTTGTAAACGCTTGTATCTTCCAATGCGCCTTCAATAGTGCTTGTTGTTACCTTTTCGTTGAACTCGGCTACAGTTTCGCCGAGGAAACCGTTTTCAAACGCAACGCAGTTATACATTATAACCGCGCCTATATCGCCGTTAGAGGCATACGCGTAAAGGTCCCAACCGTCGTCGGAGTTGCGGTAAGCTATGCAACCGTCGAATACGTTGCCGTAACCTACCGTAAGTTTTGCGGCGAAACCGTCGGCATTTTCGCCTTTGGTTTCGTTATCGTAGTTGTTGTAAGACGTGCAGTCTTTAATGTAGTTGTAGCTGGGCCACTGCGAAATTTTGTTATAGTCGGAATAACTTCTGCCAAGCTGAAGGCCCGTATCGCGGTTGTTGTGGAATTCACAGTTTTCGATTATGTTATAATTTCCGCCTATGAACATGCCGTTGTCGCCCGCGCCGACAATTTCTATGCCGTACCAGTACCAGTAGTTACCGTAAATCTGAACGCCGCGGTTTGTGCTTGCAAAAGTCATTTCGCTGAAGTCAAGCACAACGTCGGCACCGTCTGCGGCTTTTACCGTTATGTATTTGTTATAATTACCGCTTTGAGAAACTATCTGAGTAGTGTTGAACTTATATGTTCCCGCGGCAAGGATAATGGTATCGCCTGCCTTTACTTTCTGCAGAGTAGTACTAAAATCTGCCGCGTTGTCGATGTTGTATACGACGGGCTTGGTTTCCTCGCCGGGGTCAGTTCCCGGGTTGTCGTCGTCATCATCGTCGTCGTCATCGCCGCCCGGAGGAGTCTGAGCAGACCCTCCACCCCAGCCTTCGGGCGCACCCTTGCCGAACCAGTTGGTGGAAAGGGTAACCGCCATAAAAGCCGTCATGAGAATTATAATCGCAACCAGTATGCTTGTTACTATTTTGTAACTAATCGGACTTTTCATAAATTAACTTCACCCCTTACCCTTGAACTTCAACTACTATCCTGAAGTAGTTAACAGAACTATCCGCAGAACCTATATAATATATAGCTCCGCCAGTTACCTCCCATTCGGTCAGATATGCCGTTGAATCGACAGACATTCCTTCACTCGTTGCTATGGGGTCAGCTGCGCTTAGCGTCGTATTAAGTACTATTGTTCTTGCCGTACCGTTAGATGACGTACTTGCATAAACTTTTATTGTTGCCGTTGCCGTCGCATCATAATCGGTAAGGTCTATTGCCCACGCTTTGCTTTCTCCTATCGTACCCATCTGAACAGCCTTAGTGAACTGAGTTCCGTCTTCTGCCGTTGTCGCCTTATCTTTGGCTTTTGCTTCACTCTTGGTACTTATAAGGCTGATTACACTGCCTGTTCCGTTATATGTGCCGTCAGGCGAAAGCGTTATGCTAGGTATCTTTGTATCTTTTGTGAGTCCCCATCCCTTTTCAGTATCCGCAAAATCTACGCTGAAACTTTCAGTAACTTCCGAACCAGCGTTGGGATTTTCGCCTATTTCGTAAGATACGTCGCAGGTTTGGGTATACTTCTGGGAAACGGCGTCGTTGGAAGATACGTCAAAGCCAAGCTGCTCTTCGGCGTACGTTACGGTAACGCTATGAGTTCCTTCCTCGTCATTAACCGTACTGCCGATTTCAACGTCTTCGTAACCGAGCTGCTGCGTAGCGCCTGAAGCATAAGTTGCGGTGTAAATCCAATCCCCGCCTATTACTTCATCGGTATCGTAATCGAACGAAGTTTTGCCGCCCTCGTTCTTTGTTAAAGATACGACGGGGTCAAGCACGTAGAACGTGAAGAAGCTGGTCATGTTAAATGTTTCTTCACCCTCTTTATACTCGGCAGAGGCAAAGAAACTGTACGTGCCGCGGGTAAGGTCGGTTATTGCCGTCTTATCCTCGGCTATGGGGTTAAATTCGCCGCCATCTTTGGAATAGGAAAGCGAATAAGCCGAACGCGCAAGTTCTTCCGTTTGCGTGTTGTTTGCATTTTCACCCGTGATAAGGCTTACTTTAAGACTGCTTAAATCTATTGAAGCCTTGGTTACATCGACGGAAAGTTCAGTCTGCCTGTCGCCGTCATAGTCCATAACGAGACCTGCTATAGTACCCTCTATTGCAGATACAACCTTTACGGTATAATTTGCATAAAGCGTAGTTCCGCCGTATGTATAGCTTATATAAATTTTATAATCGCCCGCTTTTTTGTTATTGAAAGCAGAAGCGTCTATTTCGGCATCCTTTGTAACATCTACGCTGTTCGTGGAAATTGACGTGCCCTGTTCGGTAATAAGTGCGGTTACCTTAAGCCCGTCGCTGGTGAACTCCTGTCCTATAGTGAATTCACGCTTGGCGTCAGCGTAGTCTACCTGCAAACTGTTGAGGTAAGTTACCGTATCAGAACCGGTATCCGCCGCGGCTGACTGATTTCCGCCGTCGCTTCCGACCGTTTGCCCGTCTGTTTTATCGGCAGATTCTTTCGTGCAGGCGGTAAACATCAACGCCGTAAGGCACGACAGAAGGCAGCAGACGAAAAACAGCAAAAAGCCTTTGATTTTTTTCATTCTTTCCTCCATATACATTAAAAATTTTAAAAAATGCGGATGTTTGATATCTTAAGTTCCCCTTTAACACACTCTTTCGCCAAAAAGGCGCGGCTGGCTTAAAAAGCAAGCCGCGCTGAACTATTTAATGAAAGCTTTTTAAACAGAGAGGCTGCTTTTAAACCTCTCTGCTTTTTTATTGCAAGGTTACCGCAATAAAAAA
>CAJLLH010000086.1 GCA_905207385.1 uncultured Eubacteriales bacterium | reverse complement strand
CAAAGCCGCCGGAAGCAAAGCTATGAACGGCGGCTTTTACGCTATTAATATGCAAACCGCCGCCCGCAAAATTTTTGCGGGCGGCGGTTTTTAGTTGATTGCGGCATATGTGCCGCTCAATTCAAATTTTTCTTTATGCAGACTCAGGCGTTGTCGTCGCCGTCGAGATAGCTTTTGACTATTGATTTGCCTATCTTTTTGCCCCAGTTCATAAGCCTCGATTTTATGGTGCGGCGCGGTTTCTTTTCGGGTTCTTCAAGCGTGTCGCCAAGCTCCATCGCTTTTGCTGGATTGTTGTTTACGTAACCGCATTCCTCGGCGTAGTCGAATACGCGCTTGAAAATGCCTTCGGCAATTTCCTTAAGCTCTTCGGGCGCGGCGTCAACAGTATCGTATATGTCCTGAGCGTTTATATCGGTTATGTACTTTTTGCCTACCGAGGGGATAAGGTAGCTGTCTATGCAGTTGTTTATGTCGCTTACGTACTTGGGCGAAATTTTGCTTGTGGAGCGGAGCGTTGCCGTGCCTTTGCGCACGAGCTCGTACCATTCAAGAAGCACAACCGAAAAGCGCGCCCTGCCCTTGGCGGGAGCAAGCGCCCAGCGCGCAAGGTTGGAAAAGCCGCCGAACAGCAGCGGTATTGCCTGCACTATTATAAGTATAATCGAAATAATTACAAGCACCGTCTGCGCCGCAACCGCAAGCGGACTGTCCGTTCTGCCCGCGTTTATGGCTATTGCCACAATCGCCATCGCAATTGAAATTATTCTTATGCAAAAGCGGAAAATTTTAAGCGCTTTATTATACTTTTTTACCGTTTTGGTGTTGGCGTCGCCCGCAAAAAGCGTTACCAGCACGAGGAGAATAACAAACACCGCATATATGCCGAGCATGCAGTATATTGTTATTTCCAGCGGCAAAGAAGTTATTTTGCCCGTAAGCACCGAATAAACGGTGTAGCCCGTATACAGCATAGTGAATATAAGGCTGCATATAAGCGAGAATATATTCAGTCTGCGCGCAATTACCGCGCGGTTGGAATACACGCTTTTGAAAAAACAGCGCAAATCGAACACGTCTTTTGCAAGCGTGAACGTTTCTTCCGCGGATATCGTATGGCGGACAGTGCGCTCGGTTTCTTCTTCGGCGGGCGATTCCGTCTTTATTTCCGTTTCTTTTTTATCCATGGTTATTTTCCTCTTGCGGCGCAGCGCCGCGCTTCAGCTTAACAAGCGGTTAAACCGCCACTTTGCTTTATATGCGCAAGGCACATCCGCCTTGCGTTTTTTATATAAGTTTTTCGTATTCGGAATACAGCTGTTCCTGCTTTACCCTAAGCTCTTCAAGGCGGCGGCACAGCCTTTCCACCTCTTTATAATCAGCGGTCGCGGCGGGGTCGGCAAGCTTGTTCTGTATGTCCGCCTCCTCGGCTTCGTTAAGGGATATATCCGCCTCAATCTGCTTTACGCGCGCTTTTATAGCCGCCTCTGCCGCGCGGTCTTTTTTGGAGCGGTAGCTTTCCTTCTTCCTTTCGGCAAACTCCGCCCTTTCTGCCGCCGCGCGCTCCTCTTCGGCAAGGCGCGCCTGCTCTTTCTTAGCTTCGCGGAAGGCTTCGTACCCGCCGTTAATATAGTTGAGTTTCCCGCCGTCTATTTCGGCGACGCAGTCGGCGAGCGCGGAAATGAAATATCTGTCGTGGCTTACAAAAATGACTGTTCCGCCAAACTCAGAAAGAGCTTTTTCCAGACTTTCCCTTGCAGGAAGGTCGAGGTGGTTTGTAGGCTCGTCCAGAAGAAGAACGTTTCCCTCCTCCGCCTGCATTACGCACAGCGCAAGTTTTGCGCGTTCACCGCCCGAGAGTTCGCCCACCTTTTTATACATATCTTCGGCGGAAAGCCCGCTACGCGCCAGCGCAGCCCTTACGTCCGTCTGCGAAGAGGTTACGTGCCTTTCCCACAGTTCGGAAAGCACGGTGTTCTGCGCGTCGAGGTTAAGGTTTTCCTGGTCGTAATAAGCCGCGCGCACAAACCTGCCGATAACGCATTCCGCATTGCCGCCGCCGGCTATCAGCTTTAAAAGCGTAGATTTGCCCGCGCCGTTTTCGCCGACTATCGCAAGCCTTCTGCCGCGCATAAGCTGAAGATTGCCGCCCGAAAAAAGACGTTTGCCGCCGATTTCAAGGTCAAGATTTTTTATGTCGAGCACAAGTTCCGCACTCTGCACGGGGAATGCGAACCTGAACCGAGGCGGGGCGGGCGGAGTGTACGGCTTTTCAAGAATTTCCATCTTTTCAAGCTGTTTTACTCTGCTCTGCGCAGATTTTGCCGTGGTTGCGCGCACAATGTTTCTGTCTACGTAGTCCTGAAGTCTGGCGCGCTCTTCCTGCTGACGCTCGTACTCCTTCTGCTCGAGCGCGAGCCTTTCCGCCTTTAAAATTTTATATTTTGAATAGTTGCCGGGGTACGAATAAAGTTTTTTGTTTTCAATTTCCAGCACTCGCTGCGCGGTGCGGTCCAGAAAATATCTGTCGTGCGAAACGACTAATACCGCGCCCTTGAACGAAGAAAGGTAATCTTCCAGCCAGAACAGAGTTTTTATGTCGAGGTGGTTTGTGGGCTCGTCCAGAATAAGCAGGTCGGGTTCTTCCAGAAGAAGTCGGGCAAGCTTAAGCCGCGTCTTTTCCCCGCCCGACATTGTAGAAATTTTCTGTTCGTAAAGTCCCGAAAAGCCCATGCCGCCGAGCACCGTTTTTACGCGCACTTCGGCGTTGTAACAGTCGTGCGCGGCTATGTACTTTTCAAGAGATTCGTATTTTGCCGATAAAATTTTATACTCCGCCCCGCCGTACTCCGCGCATGAAATTTTTTGCGAAAGTTGCGAAAGCCTGCTTATTGCGTCGAGCTGAGGTCTTACCGCCTCCAGCATCTGCGAATAAACGGTGCCGTCCGATTCAAGACCGCCAGTCTGGGCAAGGAAACCTATAGTTGCGCCGTTCTTCTTCTGAATTTCTCCGCTTTCGGGGTCAAGCGCGCCCGTTATAAGTTTTAAAAGCGTGGTTTTGCCCGCGCCGTTTTCGCCTATAAGCGCAACGCGCTCGCCTTCGTTGACGGCAAAAGATATATCGCTGAGTATGGGATTGCCGGCGTAGGCAAAATTAACGCCCGAAAATGTTACTAACATAATTATATATACACCGAGCCACCGTAACATAAATTAAACGGCGGAAAATTCTGTAAATTAAAAATCAATAGTCCCACTTGGGAATAAAACATTGCTCCGCGCTGCTTTTATCCTGAAGGAAAACGTTTTCAAGCCCCGCCGCCTCTACCGCGGCAAGCACTTTTTTGTACTCGCGCGAGGTTATTTTTCTGTTCAGTTCGGGGATATCCTTTATATCGCCGCAAGGGGTGTACTGGCTCATAAGGCTGAAATACACCGTGCGCGGAAGCGTTGACACAAAGTTTACGACGTTTATTGAATCTTCCACGCCCATAGGCATTATAAGGTGCCTTATCACGCAGCCAGAAAGCATTTTGCCGTGCTCATCGAACGCGGCGGGCTTCTGAGCCATGAACTCTGCCGCAGGCAGAGCATACTTTGCATAGTCCGCGCGCGAAGTGTAGCGCGCAGACATATCCGCACTTATGAACTTGAGGTCGGGCAGCCAGATATCGGTAAAAGTTGACGCAAGCTTAAGGCTTTCAATTTTTTCGTAGCCGTGAGTGTTGTAAACTATGGGAATGTGCGGCTTGTAAATTGAAAACGCTTCGGCAATTTCCGAAAGGTAATGCGTGGGGTTTACAAGATTTATGTTGTCCGCACCCATATCTTCAAGTTCTTTAAAAATATCCGCAAGCTCTTTTACCGAAATATCCTTGCCGCGCTGAGCGCGCGAAACTTCAAAATTCTGGCAGAACCTGCACTTTAAAGGGCAACCGCAGAAAAATATGCAACCGCTTCCGTTTTTGAAAGATATGGGCGGTTCTTCAAACGGGTGAAGATAGTATTTTGCTATTTTAAGCCCCCGAACGGAGCACGCGCCTTTATTTATTGAACGGTCGGCGCCGCACGATACGGGGCATTGGGTACAGTTCATATTCTATCCTTTTTTTATGCCGCGGCTTTAAGGCTATCTGAAATTAAGCGTACAACTGCCTTTGCCTGAAAAGACTTTTCAGCCGCGCATACTATTATAAAACAATTTTTAAAGGAATGCAATTAAAGCGGCTATTTTATTTGACAGCGCGCGGCACAGATGATATAATCACTCCACAACCTATAAAGAGTGTGCGAGGGAACGGCCCGTTGACCACACAGCAACCTGCAATGCAAGGTGCTAATGCCGTACCGATGGGGTAAATATTTAAGTTTTGTTTGCTCCGCGGGCGCGGGGCTTTTATTTTACCCTTTTTGCGCAAAACCAAACATTTTGTGCAGATTAACGCGCTTTTTTACTTACTTTGCTATAAATTTTAAATTTTTAAAGGGTACATTATGAAAAAACTTTTTACAAGCGAAAGCGTTACCGAAGGACATCCCGATAAACTGTGCGACCAGATTTCCGACGGCATACTTGACGCCGTTCTCGCTCAGGACAACATGGCGCGCTGTGCGATTGAATGCTGCGCCGCTTACAATCAGATACTTATAATGGGTGAAATCACCACCACCGCAAAGGTAAAATACAAGAAGGTCGCGCGCGACATAATGGCTAAGGTAGGCTATACCTTCGGCAACTTCCGCGCTGACAACTGCAGAATTAATCTTGCCCTGCACAAGCAGAGCCCCGATATAGCCATGGGCGTGGACAGCTCGGTTGAAAACCGCTCGGGCGGCGAGCTTAACGACCTTATCGGTGCGGGCGACCAGGGAATGATGTTCGGCTACGCCTGCAACGAAACGTCCGAATACATGCCGATGACCTCTTACCTTGCCAACAAAATGGCAAAAAGGCTTACCGACGTAAGAAAGTGCGGACTTCTGCCCTACCTCCGCCCCGACGGAAAAACTCAGGTTACCGTTGAATACGACGGAAGAAAGCCCGTGCGCGTGGATACAGTGGTTGTTTCTTGCCAGCATAACGAAAACGTAAACCAGGATATGCTCAGGGCGGACATTAAAAAATACGTTATAGACAGCGTTATCCCCGCAGAACTTCTTGACGAAAACACCAAGTACTATATTAACCCCACGGGCAGGTTTGAAATAGGCGGACCCGAGGGCGACAGCGGTCTTACGGGCAGAAAGATAATTGTTGATACCTACGGCGGTAGGTGCGCGCACGGCGGCGGAGCTTTTTCCGGCAAAGACCCCACCAAAGTTGACCGCTCTTCTGCATATATGGCGCGCTACGTATGCAAAAACATTGTTGCGGCAGGGCTTGCCGACGAAATTGAACTTCAGGTTGCGTATGCGATAGGCGTTTCCAAACCCGTTTCCGTATACGTGAACACCTACGGCACGGGCAAACTTTCCGACAGCGAAATTTCCGACATAATTGTGCGCGAATTCGATTTGAGACCGTACGCGGTAATCGAAACGCTTGACCTCAGAAGACCCATCTACCTTCAGACGGCGGCATACGGACACTTCGGCAAACCCAACCTCCCTTGGGAGCGCACCGACAGGGTTGACGACCTTAAAAAGTATCTTAAAAACAACTGATTGCCAAAATTCAAATAAATACTGCTGAAAAACATAATGCTTTATAAAATG
>CAJLLH010000085.1 GCA_905207385.1 uncultured Eubacteriales bacterium | reverse complement strand
CACACCAAATCGTATCAGTATGCTGCAAATGTAACTCTTGAAAATTGCGAGTTGATTTCCAATAATGAAGAGGTTCCCGCAATCTATATTTGGGGTAATGCCACAGAGGCAAATGGCGCAACTCTTACATTTGATAAGGCTACATACGATAAAATGCAGGGCAATATTGACGGTGTTCTTAAGTCTACAGAAACTAGTAAGGTACAGATAAATGCTCCTGAAGGTATTTTTATTGTATCTACCGCTGAAGAGCTTAAGGCAGCTCTTGAAGCTACTGGTACTTCCACAGTTGTACTTGGAAACGATATAGCTGTTCCCGTTGTTCGTGAAACTACTAGCGAGCTTGAAGTGTTAATCAAAATACCTTTCAGTGCGAAAAAAACTCTTGAGTTAAACGGAAAAGTTATTTCTTTAACTAATGAGGAGATTATAGACTACTCTACTTGGAATCCTGTAATTTTCTCTGTTATTGGAACATTGACTGTTAATGGAAACGGCGTGGTCGATACCGAAGTTGGCGAAAAAGGCGCTTATGCTATTAACGTGCTTGGAACAGTAACAATTAACGATGGTACTTTTACAGGGGCACCTACAGCTATACAAGTAACTAACGGTCAGTTGAATATAGCTGGAGGAACATTTAAATTTGCTGAAAGCTATGCTGCTGCTCCTGAAGCTATTGACTATGTATGGACTATAGTTAATTGCGTTGACGCTACATTTGATTCCCATGATGCTAATGGCTATTTTAACGGTCGTGCAGGTGTTAAAATTTATGGCGGCACATTTGTTGGTTTTAATCCTGAAACTGATGGGGAAGGTAGAGGGCAGTCTTATCTGCGCCAGAACTGTATAGTTGAAGAAAGTGGTACTGATGGAAATTTCACCGTTTATACTGTAGTTTCGACTATTTGAAAAGCTTTGGCTGAATAATTTATTTGCCCCTTAGTTTGCGGCGGGCGACCGCCCCAGAATAAAATTTTTATCAGGAGATACAGTTTATGAAGGCTGTTAAAAGAAGCATAGCGATATGCGTTCTTACGCTTATAATGTGTGTTTCTCTGCTTGTAGGCGTTACGTTTGCCTGGTTTACCGATTCAATAACCAACAGCGGCAACGTTATACAGGCTGGCAATGTAGATATCACTTGGGAATACAAAACTCTTGGTGTAGAAGAGGCTTATGCTCCCGTAACAGCGGAAACTCCGCTTTTTGATGAGGGTACTGTTTGGGAACCTGGTCTCAGCAAGGGTTATGATTTTAAGGTAACAAACAGCGGTTCGCTTGCGGCTGATTTTAAGCTTACGTTTGAAAACGTTATGTCTGCAGGTATGGCAGATATTACCGAAGTTCTTGAAGTTTCTGTTGACGGCATTGTTAAGGGCACAGTTAAAGAACTTTCTGCAAAAGATGCTTTTATAATTGAAAGCAGAATAGAAGCTGGAGCAGAGAAAGAATTTTCTGTTGAAATCAAAATGCTTTCTTCAGAGTCACAGGATGTTTATCAGAATGCTATGGTAAGCTTCGACCTTGGACTTTATGCAAAGCAGACAAACGAAGATGCCGTTTATGACGATAATTATACCGACCCTTCTTTTGACGCGGTAGAAACAGTAAATAAACTTATCGCTGTTGCGCCCGAAGGCGGTGTGGTTACTCTTCCCGAAGGACTTGAACTTAACGATACCTTAACCGTTTCTCAGCGAGCGCTTACAATCAATTTTAACGGCGCAAAGCTTATTGGCGGAGATAGTTCTCCTGCGCTTTTAGTGAATTCTACTGCCTCGGATCTGGTAATTGAAAATGCTGTAATAGAGTCGAGTAGTGAAACAGGAAAGCACGGACTTGTAATAAGTGCGGGTGCTACGGGTGTTGAGGTCCGCAATTGCCAATTTACCGGTTCGGGTAATTCTTCTATTTTTGTCAGCGGATCTTCGGCTGCTGACCCTGTGATTATTGAAGACAATACATTTACCCGTCCTATAAACGTAGAAGGTCAGGATGGCGTTATTATAAGAAACAATACCTTCAATGTTCCAGTTTGGTCCAACGGCATTACTATGGCTGGAACGATGGGTACTATCGGGGTTACAGGCAACACCGTCATAGGTGCTCCTCTTGTAAGACTTTACAATGGTATGACTGTAAAAGAAGGTTCTACAATAACCGTTACAGGAAATACCTTTGAAAACGGCGCAACTGCTTTTATGGCGGCAGTAGAAGGTGCTACGGAGTCTCCTTGGTCTTATATCGAGGCTGGTACGATAGTAACCGATGTTTTTGAGATAACTTCCGCCGAGGAAATGGCTTACGTGTTAAAAAATCAGGCTGACGGTCAGACTTGGATAATCAATTCAGATATCGAGCTTACTTCACCTGTTGTTGTTACAAGTGATAACATTACTCTTACTTCTGCAAAAAATAGCACACTTACTTTCACGGTGTCTGCAGGCGTTTACATACAGAGCGATATAAACAAGTTTGCTATAAGCAATATTACTTTACAGGGCAATGGTGCTACGGGCAATGAGGCAATGGAAGAACCTTTCATGGGACTCGGTACTTATAATAAGGGTGTTGGTATAGGCAATATTTCGATAGAAAAATGCACTATCAAAGGCTTTGATTATGGTATATATTTTGGCGCGGGTTCTGTTGGTGCTGGCAGTAAAGCGAAGACTGTGTCTGTTCAGGCAACTGACCTTGTCGTTTCCGAATGCGTTATAAAAGGCGTTTATGTTGAAAATATTACAAAGTCAACATTCACGGACTGCGAATTTACTTCAAACGGTAACGGTACTGTTGGGGTTTCGGCTAATTTCAGTTCATTTATGTGCGGCGTTGACGTAAATCTTAAATATGGAGATTATTCCGACATAGCGTTCTATGGTTGCAATTTTAACGGCAACGGTTATAATAATGGCGGCGCGCTGCTTATAAAGGCGCGTGACGATGGCAGTTATAGCTCTAACCCTGCTACTCTTACAGAGGTTACCGTAGATGAAAACTGCACTTTTACTAATAATAACAATAAGAACATTGTTATAGGTGAACCTAACAAGGGTAACAAGACGCCTGCAGAAGTAGTAATTGCAAACGATGAATGGATTACTGCCGATCACAGAGAAAATGCTGACTAATTTATATGTTCTTATACTTAAATAGATAAATTAAAGCATAACTAAGCTGATGTAATATTTAAAAACGCGGCGCGCGGGAAAACTCCCGCGCGCATTGCGGTACTTCTGTCGCTGTATTCTTTATTGATTGCTGACGGTATGTATCGCGTTTTAACGGAGCATTTTCGCATGAAAAAAGCTTTAAAAATTATCGGCAATGTTCTTACCGTTCTTATTGCCGCTCTCGCTGTAATAATGACCATTTTCACCATATTTTCAATGGTAATGGGCAGGGACGGACAAGTCAGTCTGTTCGGCGTAAAAGGTTACATCGTGCAGTCTGATTCAATGCGCCCCGAATTTGCCGCGGGCGACGTCATTTTCAGTGCGGACGTGGAGGCGGAAGAGCTTGCCCCGGGCGATATAATAACCTTTATTTCACGCGACCGTTCAAGCTACGGTCAAACCATAACCCACTGCATACGCAAAGTCATAACTGAAGACGGCGAGCTTGCATTCATAACTTACGGCATAGCTACGGGGGTTGACGACGAAACCAGCGTAGCCGCAGACGATGTGCTCGGGATATACTCGTTCCGCATTGCTGGGCTGGGAAATTTTTTCACTTTCCTTAAATCTGTACCCGGGTATATATGCTGCATTCTTCTGCCTTTTCTGGTTGTTATAGGCCTTCAGGTTTACAATATTGTAAGCGTGGTGCGGGCAGGCAAAGCGGAAAAGCGGCAACTTGAACAGGAGGAGCGCGACAGGGTGCGTCAGCTTGAAGACGAACTTGAACGTCTGCGTTCTCAGGTTACGGCAAATGCTCAATTTTCGGATAATGCTGTTTCTTCGGGCTCTTCGGTCGTGGTAAAAGCTGAAAATGATTTGGCGGAAAACTTACTTAACGCCGTTTCAGAAGACAATAAAACGGCAAATTGTTCCGACGGCGAAATCAAAGAAAATGAAAAAACGGATATTGGCAACAATAATTGACATAAGGTTTTTGTTTTGCGAAAATGTTAAGCTTTCAGCGGAGCATAGAATGATTTGATGCGGATTTTATGCCGTTCATTATATTATGTTTTAAATCTTACCCGTAAGTGCAATAATATGACCGTCGCAGTGCGAATGCGCTGCGGCGGTCATATTGTTTAACCTAAAATTTAATTAAATCGCGCATACTATGCGGTGTATCTGGCTGTTGTTTAGTTTATGGCTTTGATTGCATGCGCATAATATATGTGCTCTTTGTCCGCGGGTTGACAATTTTTTTATAATTCCGTATAATAAAAGAGGCGGCAGAAACGGTTTGCATTGCGTAAAGTTTGCCGCAAAGGTAGCAATATTATGAAAATCTGTATATTCGGCGCGTCGAGCGCGCATATTGAAGATATTTACATTAAAAAGGTAGAAGACCTTGCCGAAAAAATGGCGCGTCGCGGGCATTCACTTGTGTTCGGGGCGGGCGCAACCGGCGTTATGGGCGCGGCGGCGCGCGGAACTAAGCGCGGAGGCGGCTACATTCACGGAATAATTCCCGAATTCTTCCGCGAAGAAGGCGTTGAAAAGATTTATACCGAATGCGATAAACTTACCTATACGGCAAGCATGGCTGAACGCAAAACTCTGATGGAGGACGATGCCGACGCGTTTATAATTGCGCCCGGAGGCATTGGCACTCTTGAAGAATTTTACGAGGTTACCACTTTAAAACAGCTCGGCAGACACTCGAAAGCTATGGCTATATTCGAGATTGACGGCTATTTCCAAACTCTGGAAAAGTTTATGCGCGAGATGTCTGAAAAAGATTTCATGGCTGAAGTCTGCCACGATATGTACAGATATTTTACAGACGCCGACGAGCTTTTAGATTATCTGGAAAACTACAAGCCTTTTGAAACATCGTGGCGCAGGCTTAAAAATACCGATTAAGGTGACGCGCGTGATTTCTGTGATATTTGTATGCCTCGGCAATATATGCCGTTCGCCTATGGCTGAACTTGTGTTTAAAAAGATGGTTGCGGAGCGCGGTCTGGAACTGTCCTTTGATATAACTTCCCGCGGAACGTCGGACGAGGAAGAGGGCAACTCTTTGTACTATCCCGCGGCGGCGGTATTGCGCGGACACGGCATATATGGTACGCACCGCGCCGTTCAGCTCACGAAAAAAGAAGTGCTCAACGCCGACTATGTGCTTGTAATGGACTCTTCAAACCTGTTCGACGTGTTGCGCCTTACAGGCGGGCAGTGCAGCGAAAAGGTGTTCAAGTTGTGCTCGTTCACCTCGCGCCCGCGCGACGTTGCCGACCCTTGGTATACGCGCGATTTTGAAAAGGCGTTTACGGATATACGCGAAGGCTGCGAAGCTTTTTTAAAGTGCGTGCTGGATAAGCATTCCGATATGCTCGGCTACGATTCGCGGCACTGATTTCTAAAAGGCGGCTTTACCGCCTTTTTTATGATGCATCTGATGTGCGTTGGTTGGGACATATGTGTGCACGTTTTTATAAGAACGCTTGTATTTGGCTGATTAGGGTTAGTGAATTTTCGGTTACCAATATGTGTAGGCTTGTGTAAAATGTTTTATTTAGCCCGATAAATAAAAAGGCGACTTTTAAG
>CAJLLH010000084.1 GCA_905207385.1 uncultured Eubacteriales bacterium | reverse complement strand
CTCTTCTGACGATATTCTGCAAGGAAGTGACACAGTAAATACAGAGCCTTCGCCTTCCTTGCTTTTGACGGAAATGCGCCAACCTTCGCGCTGGCATATTTTTTTGACCATTGCAAGCCCCAGACCGAAGCCGCCGTTTTTGCCGCTGTGCGATTTATCCACAGTAAAAAATCTGCTGAAAACTTTGTTTAAATTTTCTTCGGAAATGCCTATGCCGGTATCCGCAACTTCAAAATGGTCTATATCCAGCGTAACCGTAACGTTGCCGCCCTCTTTATTGTAACGTATTGCGTTGCGTATAAGGTTGCCCACCATCTCGCTCATGCGTTCGTGAGTGCTCTGAACGATTACGTTATCCGAAATATTATCCGTAAGCGTAACCTTGCGTTTATCCGCCTCGGGTTTTACCACCGCAAGCATTTCCCTTGCAAGCTTTGAAAGGTCCACTTCGCAGGCGGGCACGTCGCTGTTGTCTATTTCGTTGTAGTTTATGATGCACGCTATAAGATTGGTAAATCGCTCGCTCTGCTTAAGAATGGTTTTATATGCCGCATCCTGCTGTTCCTTGCTCATTACGCCCGCGGCGAGAAGTTCGGCATAGCCCCTTATTGAGGTAAGCGGAGTGTTCATTTCGTGAGTTATGTTGGATATGAACTCGTTTTTGGAGTTCTGAGCTTTTTCAACCAGCTCTTTTTCTTCCTTTATTTCGTTCATTTTCCTTTCAATGTCCTTATTGCGCTCGTTAAGAATTTCCGCAAGCGGCTGAAGTTCTTTAAAGCGCGTATTTGTGCGGTCTGAAAGCGCCGCCTGGCGCGTAAGATTTTCTACCGGCCTAAGTATGAAATAGGTAGCCACATATGTAAAAATCACGCACGCAAACAGGTCGATAATCAGGTATACTATCACGGTAGGAAGATTATCGGCAAAAAGCGCCCATTCGCTTGCAACGGGTACGGCTATGCGCACGAGATAAAAATCTTCAGACTGCGCGGCGGCTTGCTCTGAGTTCTGCGAGAGCGAGCCGCTCTGCGTTTCGTCCGCATAAGCAAACCTGCGGCAGAAATAGATATAGTCTATGCCTACGGTAGAACTGCGCCTTACGGCAAAACCTTCGCCGTCTTTTATAGCCGTGGCAACCTCTTCGCGGCCCAGATGGTTTTCTGAAACTTCGGCAGCGCTGTCGGCAAGCACCTCACCTTCACTGTCGATAAACGTTACGCGCGCGCCGTCAAGTTGTTCGGAAAAAGCTTCAGCCGCGACGCCGTCCAGCGAATAATAACTTTCGTCGAACGCGTTCATATATACCGACAGCGTGCCCCGCATGCCTTTTACGGAAGAATCGTAATAAAGTTCCGAAGATATGAACGAATATGCCAGAATACCGGCAAACGTTATGAGTACGGATATACAAAATATTCTTAATTTCATAATAATTAATGCAAAGCGCCGCCGCTACCGCACTTTAAAAGCGCAAGGCGCGGCAGCGCCAATTATTTTATTTGACCGCACATATGCGCCGATTAACGCGTCTGCGGCTGTTATACGCTAAGCCTGTAACCTACGCCGAAAACAGTTTCAAGGTTGGTTATGCCGAGCTTTCTTAAACGGGAAATATGGTTGTCCAGCGTACGGGTTTCGCCCTGTTCGTAGCCCCATACTTCAAGAAGTATCACCTCGCGGGAAAGAACCTTGCCGGGGTGCTGCATAAAGTACTTAAGAAGTTCAAACTCCTTTTTGTTAAGCTCCAGCCGCTCGCCGTTTAAAGTTACTTCCATTGTGTCGCAGTTAAGCGTAAGATTGCCGATTGTTACAGCGTCGGTTTTCTTTTTGCGGCGGAGCGCGGCGTTTACCCTGGCAGTTAGCTCGAGCACGGAAAAAGGTTTGGCTACATAGTCGTCCGCGCCGAGGTTAAGACCGTTTACTTTGTCCTCTTCCTTTGAAAGCGCTGAAAGCATTATGCACGCAACCGAAGGATAGCGCGATTTTACCATGCGCAGCACGTCGAGCCCATTTCCGTCGGGAAGCATTATGTCCAGAAGAGCAACGTCGGGCTGAATTTTTTCCAGTGCGGCGGTAAAGTCTTTAATGTTTGAATACGCTTCAAACTTTATTCCGTTCATTTCAAGCGCGACCCTTATAAGCCCGCTTATGCTTGCGTCGTCTTCAAGCGCAAAAACCGTTCCGTTCATTAAAATATCCTCCGCGCCGTGCGCGACAGAACGTCAGGCAAGTTCCTCCACCGAATGCGCCATAATGCTGAGGTGGTCGCCTACCCTTTCCAGATTTGAAATAAGGCTTACAAAAAGACTGTTGTTTTCCGCATTGCATTCGCCGCGCACCATGCGCTGGATATGCTCGTCGAGAAGCCTCTTTTTTGTAGAGTCTATCTCCTGCTCTATCTCGTCGGACTGTTTCATTTTTACTATATCGTTATTTTCGACTATATCGACCACGAGCTCGTACTGTTCGTTTATAAGGCTCATAAGTCTGTTTATGCCGTGCTTTACCGTATCGGAGAATATAACCGTTTCCTCGATAGATTTTAAGGTATAACCCGTTATGTTGTCGGCGATGTCGGCAATGCGCACGATGTCGATATTATCTTTGTGCAGTGTATTTACAAGCTTTTCGTCGGAAAGCGAAATATCTTTTGCCGATACCTCAATAAGGTAATCGGTAATCTCCTTGGAAAGTTCGTTGACCTTTGCAACGTCCTGCTTTACGCCGTCTATTTTATTGTCGTCTCTGGTAACAAGCGACTCTACCGCCGCGTTAAGGCTTTTTACTGCTATGCCCGCGGTGTATGTAGTCTGCTTTACAAGCTGACCTATCGCAAGCGAAGGGGTAACCAAAAACCTTTTATCCATAAAGCCTTCGCTGCCGGTATTCTTCTTTTTCTTTTTGCCGTCGGGTATGATAATTTCGGTAAGCTTTACAAGGTACTTGATGAAAGGCAGGTAAATCGCCGTGCATATTACGTTGAACGCCGTATGGAAGAACGTTATGCAGGTAGTGGGATTGTCGAACCACTTCATCAGCACGTCTTCGTAGAATCCGTCAAATATCCAGATAAACGGCAGGAATATAAGCGTGCCGATGACGTTGAAAAGAAGGTGATAAAGACAAGCGCGCTTTGCGTTTGTATTTGCGCCTACGGAAGATATTACCGCCGTTATGCACGTACCCATGTTCGTACCCATAACGACGAAAAGAATTCCGTTGCCGCCTCCGCCTATTATAAGACCCGACTGCGCCATAACTATAAGCACCGAAGTTACCGCGCTGGAAGACTGTACCACCGCCGTTATGCCCGCGCCTATAAGAAGGAGCAATACGGGGTTCGTAACAGACTGGAGAGCGTTTTTCACGCCTTCTTCCTGCGCGAAACCCGCCATTGAGCCGGACATTATTTCAAGTCCGACAAATACAAGGCCGAGCGAAGCCACAAGCGTGCCAGCGGTGTTGACCTTGTTATTTTTTGTAACCATCGTCATGACGAGTCCCACAAGAGTAAGGAGCATTGCGTACATCATGACGTTGAACTGGTTGAGCCATACAAGCCAACCCGTTATGGTTGTGCCGATGTTGGCGCCCATGATAACTGCCGCCGCCTGCATAAGCGACATTACGCCCGCATTTACGAAGCCGACGACCATAACCGTGGTTACCGACGATGACTGAACGATAGCTGTAGCGAGAGCGCCTATTCCGACGCCTGCAAAGCGGTTGCCCGCCGCCTTGTTGAAGAGCGCGCGAAGCTTGCTTGCCGACAGTTTTTCAATACTGTCGCCGAGGAACTTGAAACCGAGCAAAAAGACGCCCAGCCCGACAAGAAGCAATATGACGCTGCTGGTCGGGGTCAATTCTGCAAAATCCATTAAATTTCTCCTTTGATGCTATAACTATTGTAACAGTAAGCTGTAATATAACTTTCACAAACTTGTAATAAATTTGTAAAATTTTTTACCAAAAAAACCGTTTTTGCCGCCGTTTGAGAGGCTAACTGTAAAAAAGTTGTAAAAAAATGCGCTCCGCAAGGCAAAATTTGCGGGGCGCGCTTTTTATAAAGCCTACAAGACCGCCGCACCTTATTTTGTGCGACAGTTAATCTTCGCTGTATCCTTTAGGGTTGTTGCACTGCCAGTTCCAGGACGACGAGCACATTTCGTCTATGCCGTACTGAGCTTTCCAGCCGAGTTCCCTTTCCGCCTTGGAAGCGTCGGCATAGCAGGAAGCTATATCGCCGGGACGGCGTGGCTTGATGGAATAAGGTATGGCGTGACCGCACGCTTTTTCGTAAGCGTGAATTACGTCGAGAACGCTGTAACCTACGCCTGTGCCGAGGTTATAAACGTACACGCCGCTGTTCTTTATTTTATTTATAGCGGCAACGTGACCTTTTGCAAGGTCTACGACGTGTATATAGTCGCGCACGCCCGTTCCGTCGGGAGTGGGATAATCGTTGCCGAACACGCCTACTTCCTTAAGCTCGCCTATGGCGACTTTTGCTATATAAGGGGTAAGGTTGTTGGGTATGCCGCGGGGGTCTTCGCCTATAAGCCCGCTTTCGTGCGCGCCTACGGGGTTGAAATACCTGAGAAGGACAACAGTCCACTCTTTATCCGCCTTGTAAACGTCTTCAAGCATTATTTCCTGGAAATACTTGCTTGTGCCGTAAGGGTTGGTAGTTCCGCCCGTACGGCAGGTTTCGTCGAGGGGAAGCCTTTCGGGAGTGCCGTAAACGGTTGCAGAGGAAGAGAAAACTATTTTTTTGCAGCCGTGCGAACGCATAACGTCGAGCAGTACAAGCGTGCCGCCGAGGTTGTTATCGTAATATTCTACAGGCTTTACGCAGCTTTCGCCAACTGCTTTGAGCCCCGCAAAGTGAATTACGTAGTCAATTTTGTTTTCGGTAAAAATCTTTTCCATAGCCGCGCGATCGCGCACGTCGGCTTCGTAGAATTTAACGTCCTTGCCCGTTATCTTTTTAACGCGCTTAAGACTTTCCTTGCTGGAATTGGAAAGATTATCCACAACAACAACGCCGTAGCCATTTTCAAGAAGTTCCACCACGGTATGACTTCCGATATATCCGGCGCCGCCCGTAACAAGAATGTTTTCCACACTGTCCTCCTTTATTCTGCCGCAGCCTGTAACTTTACGCGACAATTCAATTATAAAGTATGGCGAACCATATGTCAACAGATAGACAAAAATCAGCGCGGGCAAACAGGTCGAAAAATCAACAATTTGTGCCTAAACATAAAATAAGGCGTGTGCGCGGGTACCCGCGCACACGCTCTGTTTATTCAACGGTAACACTCTTTGCAAGATTCCGCGGCTTATCGGGGTCGCGGCCCAAAATTACCGCCGTGCGGTAAGCTATCAGCTGAAGCGGAATAACCGAAACAACGGGCGAAAGAAATGCGCTGCATGCAGGCACTTCTATAAAGAATTCGGCGCGCTCCTTAAGGCTGAGCGGCGCGCAGCCTTTAAAGCATACCACCGCCGCCCTTCCTCCGCGCGAGCATATCTGTTCCACAGCCGACGCCGTCTTTTCGCCCAGCGTTTTATCGGTTATTACCGCAACGGTGAGCGTGCCGCCGTCTATAAGCGCAATCGTTCCGTGCTTAAGCTCGCCCGCAGGATAGCCTTCGCCCGGCACGTAAGAAACTTCCTTCAGCTTAAGGCTGCCCTCCAGCGCGACGGGATAATCCATTCCTCTGCCTATGAAATACACGCCCGAAGAGGGCCATATAGCGGTGTCGCTGACGCTTGCCGACACGCTGCCGGAGAAACTCACCGCCGCCGCGTCGGCGCACTATCT
>CAJLLH010000083.1 GCA_905207385.1 uncultured Eubacteriales bacterium | reverse complement strand
GGGGCGGGCTACTTTAAAACAATTTCGTCCGTCCGGCTCGCGGGTGAATACCGCATTTTCCCGATGAAGAACCTTTCAGCCGTTTCCGGATTCTTCTCTCTTGAAGGGGAGTGCAATGCGTCTGTCCCGGTCATAACCTTTGAATCAAATAACTGATAAAATTATACCGCCTGCAAAAGTTTTTGTCAACCGATTGAACGGCTCAGCGGTAAATGTTTCCGCCGTGGCAGTCCATGGCTACAACAGCGGGGAAGTTTTCCACTTCCAGTCTGTAAACGGCTTCGGATAAAAGGTCGTCAAAAGCTATGCATTCGCTCTTTTTTATGGCATTGCCGTAAAGTGCGCCCGCGCCGCCTATCGCCGCAAAGTAGACTGCGGTGTTGCGCTTCAAAGCTTGTGCAACCTCTTCGCACATTTCGCCTTTGCCTATCATTCCGCCAAGTCCGCAATCCAAAAGGGCGGGAGCAAAGCTGTCCATTCTTGCGGAAGTAGTAGGTCCGCAGCTGCCAGAAGCCATTCCGGGTTTCGCGGGGCAGGGACCTGCATAGTAGATTATTGCGTCTTTTATTTCGAATGGCAGTTGTTTGCCCGCTTCCATATATTCTTTTATGCGCTTATGCGCGCAGTCGCGCGCCGTTAAAATAACGCCGCTGAGACTTACGCTGTCGCCCGCGTGCAGATTTTTAACCTGGTCTTTTGTAAGGGGGAGAGTAAGTTTTATCATATTTCCTCCTTGACGCAGCGCACGCAGTGGCACTGAATGTTTACCGCAACGGGCAGTCCCGCAATGTGGGTGGGTGCCCATTCGCAGCTTACGCCTAACGCCGTTACTTTGCCGTGGAATCCCTGACAGCCTATGCCGAGCGCGTTTATCCTTTCAAGCGCCTTTCTTTCTATGTCGGCAATGTCTTCGCGTTCGCTGTGCGTGCCCACATCGCGCGTGAGCGCCTTTTTTGCAAGGTATGCGCAGCCGTCAAACGTTCCGCCTATGCCTACGCCTACGTAAACGGGAGGGCAGGGTCTGGAACCTGCTTTTTTGACAGTTGAAACTATGGCGTCGATTATGCCGTCTACGCCCTGAGCGGGTTTGAGCATATAAAGCGCCGACATATTTTCGCTGCCGAAGCCTTTGGGCAT
This sequence comes from uncultured Eubacteriales bacterium, assembly GCA_905207385.1. GTDB lineage: Bacteria > Bacillota > Clostridia > Christensenellales > Borkfalkiaceae > Coproplasma. The sequence continues at coordinate 4,692 of CAJLLH010000083.1, read as the reverse complement.
AAAGGTAAGCTTTACCTTATCGCCCGCTACTATTTCGGTATGTATGGCGGCGGGGGTGTTGTCCGCCGTATTTTTGCGAGTAATGGGGTCGCAGACTGATTTTCTGAAGTATCCGTCGGCGTAAGCCCTTCTGACTCCGCTGTTGACGGCTTCGCCAAGGGGCTTGCCTTCAAGGTAAACTTCGTTGCCAATCTCAAGCATTATTACCGCCATGCCGGTGTCCTGGCAGACGGGCATCTGCATTTCGCGCGCAACCGAGCTGTTTTCAATAAGTTCGCCAAGTGCAAATTTTGCCGCGCCCTCGTTTTCCGCTGAGTAAGCTTTTTCAAGCGCGGCTCTGCAGGAATCTGTAAGGTTTACGCCCGCATGCCTTGCGGCGCGGTATACGGCTTCTTCTATAACCGATGTGTCAATTGTTCTCATAAGTAATTTCCTTTTGTCTGTCTATTTTAATACTTTTTGAAATAAAAGTAAATCAAATATTTTACTTAAAGAGCAATTTGCGGTATAATCGATTCATGCAACAGCAAACAGATAACCGCGGCAGCCTTACAGGCGGCCTTGTTTTCAGCGCCGCAGTGGCGGCTTATATCATTTTAAGTCTTGTGTTTTCCCTTATTTGCGCGGCAACCGGCTTTTCGTCTCAGTCGGAGGGCGCGGCGGGCGACGCATACATATACGTAAGCTATCTTATAGCTCCGCTGTCGGTAGCGGTCAGCCTTCCGTTAGTTCTCAAACTCAGAAAAGTTTCTTTTGCAAGCGTAATGTCTGTAAAAATGTCTCCGCCCACGCAAGGCGCAAGATGGTGCGGCGTGGCAGTATTGCTGGCGTTCGGTCTGCTTTTTTCGCTTTCGTGGATAAATAACGGATTTAACGAACTTTTAAAGTTGTTAGGCTACGAAAACGACGTAAACTTTTTCCCCGATATTTCGGGCGGAAGAGTTGTGCCGACGCTTATTGTAATGGCAGTTATTCCCGCGCTGTTCGAGGAAACTTTATTCCGCGGCGCGGTGCTTCAGAATGCAAGGCAGGAGGCAGGCGACCTCAATTCCGTATTTTTATGCGGTCTTTGTTTTTCGCTTTTCCACGCAAGCGCGTTGCAGACTTTTTATCAGTTCATTTGCGGTTGCGCATTTGCGCTTCTTGCCATACGCGCGCGCTCGGTGTTGCCGTGCATGATAGCGCATTTTTTAAACAACGGAATTATAATTGTATTGGAAGCCTGCGGACTCAACACCGAACTTACTGTATTCGACTGGGCGCCCCTGTGGGCGGCTGTGCTTGTAACCGTGCTTTCGGCGGCTTCGCTTATAGTTGCGGCGTGGTTTATGATTTTTGATAAAACACCGCTTAAAAAGCCCGTAAAAGGCGGCGTAAAAAACTTTTTCCTTGCGGCGGGCGTGGGAATTGTCGTGCTCGTCATAATCTGGATAGCGGGGTTATTTGCGTGATATGCAGAAAGTCAATATAGTTTGCGTGGGAAAAATAAAAGAAAGTTTTTACCGCGAGGCGGTTGCCGAATACGCCAAAAGGCTTTCACGCTTCGTAAGTTTCAGCGTGCGCGAAATTGCCGAGGGCAAAAACCTTGAAGAGGAAGGGCGCGAAATTCTTCGCGCCGCAAAAGGTTATGTAATAGCGCTGTGCGTAGAGGGCAAAAAACTTTCCAGCGAGGCGCTTGCGTCAGAACTGAAAAAACAGTACGACCGCGGCGCGGAGGTAACTTTTATAATAGGTTCTTCGTGCGGGCTTTGCGACGAAGTGAAAAATGCCGCAGATTTCAGGCTTTCCTTTTCTGATATGACTTTTCCCCATCAGCTTATGCGCGTAATTTTGTGCGAGCAGATATACCGCGCCTATATGATAAATTCTGGCAGCGAATACCATAAATAATATATAGCGACAGAATATTGCCTCAAAGTTTTGAAATTTTTTGCCGCGGAAGGTTGCATTGTCTTAATTTTGCGGCGGCATAAGGCGTAGCGCGGCGGAATAATTTATTTATGTGATATATGACGAAATAAAAGATTTTTACCTTTCATACGTCGGCAAAAAATGCGTTTTTGGCTATTCTGTCGGCGGGCGCGCGCTTTTTGCTATGCACGTCGGCGAAGATTTCGGCAAACAGTTCATATCCGTATACGCCGTTCATGGGCGGGAGTGGATAACGGCGCGCCTTGCGCTAATGCATGTCGGACTCGGAACGGCAGAAGGTTGGGGCGGGTGGATAATACCCCTTCTCAATCCCGACGGGGCGATTGTTTCGCAGACCGTTTCGCCTATGTGGAAAGCCAACGCAAGGGGCGTGGACCTTAACTGCAATTTCGATGCGAAATGGGGAACGGGCGCATTGAACGTGCGCACGCGCGGCTCAGAAAACTGCATAGGCGACTATCCGTTTTCCGAACCGGAAAGCAAGGCTCTTCGCGATTTTACTTTGAAAATAATGCCGAATGTTGCATTTGCATTTCATACCAAAGGCGAAGAAATTTACTGGGAATTCGGCGGCAGGGGCGACGAGGACGGCGCGCGGATACTTTCCGCTTCTTCGGGGTACGAAACCAAGATTATAACCGGTTCTGCGGGCGGTTACAAGGACTGGTGCATAGAAAGGCTGAATATGCCCGCGTACACGATAGAATGCGGCGCAGATAGTTTGGTTCATCCGATTACCGACGTTAAAAAGCTTAAAAAATGCTACAGAATGATAAAAGATTTTACTGAAAAATATGGACGTTAAATTTATGAAAAGCGCGCTTAAGTGCGCGCAGAAAGCACTTGAAGAGGGCGAAGTTCCCATCGGCGCAGTTGTTGTATGCGACGGCAAAATAGTAGGCAGAGGGCACAACAGACGCACGGGCAAACAGATAGCCACGGCTCACGCCGAAGTTGAAGCCATTGAAAAAGCCTGCAAAAAGCTTAAAAGCTGGCGTCTTCCCGAATGCGAACTTTACGTAACGCTCGAACCGTGCCCCATGTGCATGGGCGCTGTTTTAAACGCGCGCATAAAAAAGGTTTACTTCGGCGCGTACGAGGCGAAGGGGCGTTCGCTTACAGACGTTATAGCCAATTCGGGAATACTTAACCACAAGGCGGAAGTTGAGGGCGGAATTATGGAAAAGGAATGCGCCGCAATACTTTCGGGATTTTTTTCGGGAATGCGCGAACGCACAAAAAAGAGCGAAAATTAACTTAATATGTTCGATTTTTCATAATTTTTGTTCAAAATTAACGTAATTAAATTGTAACAAACAAGTAAAAAATTATTTATTTACCCTGCTTTTACGGTTGACTTTGTACGACACAGAATATAAAATATTTATGCTGTCAGGCTGTGCGCCGAAAGGCGTACATAAAAATTTACGAATGAACGCGCCCCGCGGGAAAGCGGGACGTTTCAAATACAAATGCATTCCGGAGGAATATCCCCAATGATCAATCACGGCAACGAGATTAAGATCTTTTCTGGTAATTCAAACAGGCCGCTTGCCCAGGCTATTGCTTCCAAGCTGAACACTTCGTTAGGCGATATGGAGGTAACGCACTTCTCCGACGGCGAAATATACGTTCGCTATGAAGAGACGGTAAGGGGCAAGGATGTGTTCCTTGTACAGTCTACAAGCGCTCCCGTAAACACCAACCTTATGGAGCTTCTTATAATGATTGATGCGGCAAAGCGCGCAAGCGCGGGTCGTATCACCGCGGTAATCCCTTACTTCGGTTACGCAAGGCAGGACAGAAAGGCACGCTCGCGCGAGCCTATAACGGCAAAACTCGTTGCCAACCTCATTACTTCTGCAGGTGCGGACAGGGTTCTTACCATGGACCTTCACTGCATGCAGATACAGGGTTTCTTTGATATTCCCCTCGATAACCTTATCGGCGGACCTACGCTCTACAATTATTTCAAACCGAAGGTAGACGATAACTTTGTAGTTGTATCCCCCGACATCGGTTCTGTTTCCCGCGCAAGAAAGGTAGCTGCGCGCATGGACGCCAAGATGGCTATAATCGATAAGCGCCGTCCCAAGGCCAACGTTATGGAGGTTATGAACATAATCGGCGACGTAGAAGGCAAGAACTGCCTTATGGTTGACGATATGATCGATACCGCGGGCACGATAGTGCAGGGCGCTAAGGCGCTTAAGGAAGCCGGCGCAAAAGAAATTTACGCTTGTTGCTCGCACGGCGTTCTTTCCGGTCCCGCAATCGAAAGGCTTGCCGCTTCCCCCATACAGGAGCTTGCAATTCTCGATACCATAAACATTCCTCAGGAAAAGATGCTTCCTTCTTTCAGAATTATTTCCACGGCATCTATTTTCGCGTCCGCAATCGAGAACGTATATCTCGACAAGCCCATGTCCAAAATATACGACTGATTGTAAAATCAAAATAAAAAAGCGCCACAGTCAATCTGTGGCGTTTTGAATAAATAAGGTAAATTCTATTTATGTATATAATAGCAGGACTCGGCAACCCCGAAGAAAAGTACGCAAAAACTTTTCATAATATGGGTTTCAACGCCGCGGCAGACGTTGCGGCAAAGCTGGGCGTAAAATTCAAAAAAAAGGAGTGCTCTTCGTATATCGCCGAAGCGTTCATAAAGGGTGAAAAGGTTATAATAGCCCGTCCGCTCACATATATGAATTTAAGCGGCGTTGAAATCAAGCAACTTCTTTTAAATTACGGCGCAAC
>CAJLLH010000082.1 GCA_905207385.1 uncultured Eubacteriales bacterium | reverse complement strand
GGAAGTACGGGATGAGGAAGGGCATGCCGCCCCACTGGGACACCAGCGTCGGGAAGCGCCAGATGTTGCCCATGCCGACGGCCGAGCCGATGCAGGCGATGATGAAGCCGCCGCGGCTGCGAAAGCCGTCGCGTTTGCTGACGTTGGTGTCGTTACCCATAACATTGTTTCCTTTCACGCACTCAGGCACAAATTGGTTTGATTATACCGCAAAACCGGCCGCGCCGCAACCATTGTTTGTGGAATCCGCCGGATATGCCGCACGGAAAGAGCCTCACTCCCCCGGAAGGCCCAGCACAAGCGCTTTCGCTTCCAGATAATTGCGCGCCCGCTCCGGAACGCAATGCAAAAACTCCTGAAAAACGGCCTCATCGCTGTACTGGAAATACTGCACGTGCGCAAAATCGTTCTTATGATACCAGAAGAAATTCTCTTTTTCTTTCTGGGAGAGGACGCGCGTGGAGCAATATATGATTGCTATTGAAGTGCCCCAATTTATCGGGACCTGCACGATCTCAAACTCGACACAGTCGGTCCACAAAAGCCGGTATGTATTTTTCCTCCAATAGGTTGTCATGCCTTCTGCGTCTACCGTGTATGCAGCTGAAAACGCGCCCTTTAAGACCATATAAATGGACAAAAATAAGCCAATCACTCCAACAACCACAGGGAGCAGCGCGAGCACAAATACCACATCATATTCTGAATCAGCGGCTTCCTTTATGCACTGTATAAAAATCCACACAAAAATAGTCGTTAAAAGCGAGAAGAGAATCGACGTAAACCCAAATAATCCGGTGTAGAAACCAGAAACTTTTCGCTTCTTCATTTCCGGCCGCGCTTTCTCGCGGCGGCTGTCCGCGCCCGCATGCTGCACACGCCCCCCCTCCTCGCTGCGACACATTTTTGCAATATTTTTGCAATTATGTATTGACATTACTAATATAATATGATAATGTATAGTCAAGTCGAAAGGCAAGGAACAAAATAAAAAAGCTCATCGCGCAGCCGTCCAAAGTTACACGATGAGCACCAAACAAAATAATATGAAAGGCGCGTATAATTTCTTGCGGATGCCGTAAATTACCATGCGGCTTTTTTGTTTGCCTTTCGCACGTTCAAACAGCCCGGAAAAAAATTAAACTTTATTTTTATTATCTGTACTCATGCAATGAGAAAACAATGAAACTCGTCTGGCAATGCGTGCGGTAATCGAGTTTAGGAGTGATTTGTTTTGGAAAAGATAGGAATTATTGATTTAGGTTCAAATTCAGCCAGGCTTGTCATCGTAAACCTCTTTCAGGAGGGTTATTTTATGGTTGTTGACGAGCTCAAAGAGAGTGTTCGTCTCGGCCAGGACATGGAGCGCGACGGCTTTCTCAAGCCTCAGCGCGTTGCGGAAACCATCAAAACGCTTAAGATGTTCCGCAAGCTTTGCGATGCAAGCGGCGTAAGCAGAATAATAACCGTCGCTACCGAGGCTGTGCGCAAAGCCAAAAACCAGCGCAGCTTTCTCGACGAAATTCAGGCCAACTGCGGCATAAAGATAAAAGTGCTCACCGCAGAAGAGGAAGCAACCCTTGTTTACCGCGGCGTAATAAACACCATGGATGTGCCCAAGGGTCTTATACTTGAAATCGGCGGCGGCTCTACAAAAATTGTTTACTACAACAGGCGCAATATGCTCAACTACGCTACCTTGCCTTTTGGTTCGGTAACGCTCACCGATATGTTCGCTAAAGACGGTCTGAAACCCGAAGAGCAGTGCAATAAGATAGAAGAATTCTTCACCGAACAGCTCAAGGGCGTGGAGTGGCTTTCCGAAGTCGATCCCGACGCGCAGATGATAGGCGTGGGCGGCTCGTTCAGAAACCTTTTCAGAATAAACAAAATGGTGCACAAGTACCCGCTTGACACCGTTCACAACTACAATATGCTTACGGAGGATTTCCTTCCTCTGTACGAGATGATAAAAGTCCTCGACCTCGACAAAAAGAAGAAGATAAAGGGACTTTCCGCACAGCGTGCAGACATTCTTCCTGCGGCGCTTGCAGTAATCAAGTCTTTCGTCTCCTACATGCACGTTGAAAACTTCACCATATCGGGCGCAGGTCTTCGCGAAGGCATAATGTTCAACCAGGCGCTTCCTTCGACCATCGAAAAGCCCGTATCAGATGTTCTCAATTATTCGCTTACCACGCTTGTAAAGTGGTACGACTGCGACGAAAGGCACGTTGAACACGTTGTAAATTTAAGCATACAGCTTTTCAAACAGCTCCGCGTTCTGCATAAGTTCCCCCGCCAGTACCTCAAGGTGCTTAAAGTTGCGGCAACTTTGCACGACTGCGGCATGCGCATAAAGTATTACAATCATCAGCGCCACAGCTGGTATATGATTTTGAACGCCAACCTTTACGGCGTAACCCACAGGGAAATTGTGCTTGCGGCATTCACCGCTTGCTGCCATAAAAAAGAAGATATCAACCCGCTCGACTGGGCGCGTTTCAAGGATATTCTGCGCGAAGAGGATGTTGAAATTGTCAAGCGCCTCGGCGTTATGCTCCGCATAGCCGAAAGTCTGGACAGAAGCATGTCAGGTTGCATAAAGGGAATTAATTGCGACATTCTCGGCGATTCTGTTATCATGAAGACGGAGGTAGAGGGCGACGCCAGCCTTGAAATACGCGACGCTATGGCGGCGGGCGCCGAATTCAAAAAATCCTTCCATAAAAACCTTGAAATTCTTTAAGTTGTAATGCCGCCTGCAAGCGGCATTATTTGTTAAATGGTTATGCAGTACGTACTTGCCAGTGCCTCCCCGCGGCGCAGGGAGCTTCTTTCCCAGATTCTTGACGATTTTATAATTGACCCCGCGCGGGGCGGAGAGGAAGTAAATATTTCTCTCTTCCCCGAAGACATCGCGTGCGCCCTTGCAGAGCGCAAGTGCGACGAAGTGTTTTCCCGTCATTCGGGCAGCACGGTAATAGGGTGCGATACAATCGTCGTGTTCGACGGCGAAATACTCGGCAAGCCTTCCGGCAGGGACGAAGCGGCGGCAACGCTTAGGCGGCTTTCGGGCAGAACGCACTTTGTTATAACCGGCGTATGCGTGCGCAACAAGTATAAAAAGCTTTTAAGGTACGATAAAACCGAAGTAAAGTTCAATCAGCTTTCAGACGAATTTATTAAGATATATGTAGACAGCGGCTCGCCGCTGGACAAGGCGGGCAGTTACGGCATACAGGACGGCGGCTTGGTAAAGCAGTATTACGGCAGTTACACCAACGTAGTCGGTCTGCCTGTCGCTCTTGTTAAAAATATGCTCAAAGAAATACGGGAAGACTTATGATAAAACTTGCTATAGATCTCGGCTCATGGGTAACAAAAATATATAAATCGGGTTGCGGCGTAGTGCTTGCCGAAGCCACGTGCGCGGCGATAGAACAGCTCCCCGGCTCGGGCAGATACACGGTTAAGTTTCTGGGCGATAAAGCGCGCGCGCTTTCAGGTCGCGCCGCTCAGAATACGCATATAATTAACCCCGTGGTTGACGGCGATATTATTCACGGCGACATAGTTGCCGACCTTTTGCGTTATTTCCTTGAAAAAATAGAAATAAACCACAGGCGTGCGCGTAAAACAGAAGTTGTTTTTGTGCTTCCCTGCGGGGCAAAACCCGAACTCAAGCAGAAGTATTTCAATCTTGCAGACGATTGCAACATCGGCAAAGTGTACTTTACCCAAGCGCCCTTTGCGGCAGTGCTCGGGCACAATGTTCCGCTCAGCGAATCCACGCCCGTTTTCAGCGTGGATATAGGCTACGGTCTTACCAACATTGCAGCGTTTTCCTTGGACGGCGTCATCGCGGGAATGAGTCTTAATCTCGGCGGCGGCAACATAGACGTGCACCTTATGGACTTTATGGCTGAAAACTATAATCTCCGCATAGGCGCTCTGACTGCCGAAAGACTTAAAAACACGGTAGGAAGTTTCCTTCCCGACGACAACAAGCTGATGGTCGTTGACGGCAGAGACGTATCTTCAGGCGCTCCCGCATCGGTCGCGGTTACCACTTCGCAGATTTACGACGTGCTTGCGCTGTATATAGATAAGATTATAGAATACGTTGTTCTTATGATATCCCAGCTCCCAGCAGAGGTTGCCTCCGCAGTAATGCACAGCGGAGTATATCTTTCAGGCGGACTTAGCAAAATGGAGGGGCTGGCAGACTATTTTTCAACAAAGCTTAAAATCACAGCCAACACCTTTGACGAGCCGCAGCTCGCCGCCGTCATCGGCGCGGGTATGGTTATATCCAGCGACTACTTTACAAAAAAGGTTGCAACACAGGACTGATAATATGTTTTTATAAGCCGCGGCAAATCGGAAAGATTTGCTGCGGCTTAATTAATTTTTTCAGGTTTTAAAGTGAACGGTATTCACATAGTATAATTGTAATAAATTTATATGACATTTTGTATTGACAAAGGCTTACGGCAATGATAGAATTAAACGTGTGTTGTGTGCCTTTTGCCCAGGACAGGCGCACTTTTGAAACATTAAGGGCAAATAAAATGAGTGTGTAATTGAATGACAATGCCGTGCGTGTATGCAGGCTGTTCGGACAGATGTTTTTTGAGTGGGCACGGTTGTCATCGGAGAAGTAATATGATTGAAGTTAAAGAAATAAGCCTTAACGATAAAAGGGGCAAGAAGAAGTTTTTCAAGTTCCTCATAGATTTATACCGCGGCAATAAATATGCTGCACCCAATTTCTATTTCGACGAATTTGCGGAGTTTGACCCCGCGGTAAACGATGCCTTCCGCTTTGCAGACTGCCGCATGTTCCTCGCATACAAAAACGGTAAAATTGCAGGCAGAATTGCGGGCATATGGCACCGCGGTGCTAACGAAAAGTTCGGCAAAAATGAGCTTCGCTTCACCCGTTTCGACGTGATAGACGATTTCGAGGTAACCAAGGCGCTTTTCGATAAGCTGTTTGTCTGGGCAAAGGAACTTGGCATGGAAGAGATTATAGGACCTATAAGCTTTTCCGACCTTAACGAAGAAGGCATGCTCGTAGACGGATTTGATAAAGAAAGTTCGTATATAGAGCTGTACAACTATCCGTATTACGTAGAGCATATGGAAAAGCTCGGCGCTTACAAGGTGGTTGACTGGACCAGTTACCTTATAAAAGTGCCCGAAAAGCCCGATATGCGCATTAAAGGTCTTGCAGAAGTCATACGCGAAAAGAACGGTTTTAAAGTGCTGGATATGGGCTATCTTTTCAAGCACGATAAAAAAGCGTTCGATAAGTACGGCATGAAATGTCTTGATGTTCTCGACGAAGCGTTCGCGCCTCTTTTCGGCACCAGTCCGCTTAACGAAAAGCAGAAGGCAAGGGAGTTTGCTTCAATAAAACAGGTGTATGTGCCTGAACTTGCCTGCGTCGTAGTTGACGAAAACGACGATGTGGCTGTATACGGATTTATGATGCCCCGCATAAGCGAAGCTATGCGCAAGGGTAAGGGGCATATATTCCCGTTCGGGCTTGTTCCTTTCATAAAGGCGATGAACAACATAGAAATTGCCGATATGATGAGCGTAGGCGTAACCAAAAAGTATGCAAACACGGGCGCCGTTGCCGTAGTTATAGACAGCTGCCTCGACGGACTTATAAAACTTGGCGTAAAATATCTTGAAACCGGTCCCGAGCTTGAAAACAACAGTAACATTCAGCACCTTTGGAAGAGTTTCGACCCTCAGTTTATAAAGCGTCGCCGTTGCTGGGGACTTAAAGTTAACTGATTAAGAAAAATAAATACATAATTTTAATAAAAACTGCGCGCGGCTTTATTAAAGCCGC
>CAJLLH010000081.1 GCA_905207385.1 uncultured Eubacteriales bacterium | reverse complement strand
TTTAATTTTAATTGCAATTAACTTTTTTTGTGCTGATTGCCCTTATTGCGCGCTATTTTGCCATACAGATTGACATTGCGCCGTTTTTTATATAAAATTTATACAAAAGGGATAAAATACATAAAGCGCGGAATTTTTTTCGCGCGATTAAAAACCGCTTGATTGCGGTTCACGGCAGTATATATGCGGGGGTAACCATGACTTATAAAGAAATTGCGGCTTTGGACAAAACTTCTGTTCCGCGCGGAAAAGAGGCGGAATATGCCGCGCTGATAAAGAAATACATTCTGCACAAAAGCAAGCTTACGCGCGCCTTTATGATAGCGTTCAGCGCATTCGTTGCGGCGTGCGTGCTGTTTATAGCCATAGCCCGCGCGGCGGAAATTTCTGCCGATTACCCCGCGGTATTCTGGTCCGTTACGGCGGTTCTTGCCGCCGCTGCGGCGGTATGCGCTGTCTGCGCGGCGGTAAATATGTTTGCTTTCCGCAGGTTTTTAAAAAAGTTTGAATGAGCTTTGCGCGCGATAAAGCGCGCTTGATTTGTTGCGTTTACGGGTGCTTTTTTTATGGAAGAACAGGTAGTATTTGAAGACGATAAGCTTGCTGTTGCGGTAAAAAGCGATACGGCGGCAAAAATAAGGGACGCCTACCGTGCGTTCGGCTGGAGGCTGGAAAACCAGTACGACGACGTTCGCTTCGGCGATATAGTTCACATGGATTTCGCCCGTCCGCATAAAATAGATGGCAAGGACAGGCTTCAGCTCCTTCAGGTGCGGTTCGAAGTCGCTTTAAATTTTCTGGGCAGAGCTTCAAGGCTTATCGTTGCCCGCGCCGTTGTCATAGGTATACTGCTCGGCATCATAGCCCTTGCGCTCACCGTTTACGGCGGCGTGGTGGTGGCTTATTCAACGACTTCCATATTTATAGCAAGCGGCTTTGCGCTCATTTCCGCAGGCACCATATTTTTTGTGCTTGCCGTCGTTACGGCGGGCAAGGTTCATTCTACGGATAAGCAGCGTTACGGTGCTGTTTCGTCCGTCCTGCGCGAAAATATAGCCGCGCTTTTGAATGAAGCGCGCAGCATTTCGCTCAAAGAGGTCGCAGAGGAGGCTGAAGATGCGCATTGAAAACAGAACTTTAAAGCGTCAGCGCCTTTCGCACCTTAAAAAAGCCCAGCGCGCTCCCGGCGGCGACATCGTCCGCATAAAAACAGAGCGCAAGGGCATCGGCAAGCTTAAGGGAATGATAATTCTGCTTATCGCCCTTCTGCAGCTTGGTTTGCTTGCATACCTTCACATTATGGTTGCCGCGGCGTTCCGCTGGTATCTTATCGCTTCGGTTGTGTTAGACGTCATTACCTGTTTCTATATCCTCGGTTCTTCCAAAAACGGACGCTCCAAGGCTGTATGGATAATGATAGTGCTCGTCCTTTTCCCCGTCGGTTTCCTCATTTATTTCATGTCCGACGAAAATATATTTTTCCGCTCTTCGCGCAAGAGGTACGCATCCATACTTTCTTCTTCCGCAGGCATGCTTACGGGTTGTTCCGCGCAAAGCCTTTCAAGCGAAACGGCGCGCGCCGCGTGCTATATAAAAACGGCTACTGGTTTCGTTCCCTACCGCAATACCCGCGCGCAATATTTTCCTTCGGGCGCGTCCGCGTTCGACGATATGCTTGAAAAATGCGCCGCGGCTGAAAAATTCATATTCATAGAATATTTCATAGTGGCGGAAGGCAAACTTTTCGACAGGTTTTTTGAAGTGCTCGCTTCGCGCGCGGCGGCGGGCGTGGACGTGCGCATAATCTACGACGATATGGGTTCAAGCGGCAGGCTTGCGCACAAGCTCAAAAAGAAGGTCAGCGCGGCGGGAATACGCATGTTTGCGTTCAACAAACTTGTGCCCTTTTACAAAATAGGCATGAACTACCGCGACCACCGCAAAATAACCGTCATAGACGGCCGCGTTGCCTACACCGGCGGAATAAACATTGCCGACGAGTATGTAAACGAAAAGCGCCTTTACGGCTACTGGAAAGATAACGCCGTGCGCGTGGAAGGCGATGCCGTTCAGGGCTTCACGCTTATGTTTTTAAGGCAGTGGGAGTTTGTAACCCGCAAATCTTTCGACTATTCGCCATTCCTTTATGCTCAGGGCGGCAAAGTTCCTTCGCCCGTTTCGTCGGGGGATATGTGCGGGGCAATCGAGGCTGAATGCGAAAATGTTCAGGTGGGTGCGGGCAGAACTACGGTTATTACCGAAGCCGAGCGCGTGGCGGAAGGTCAGGTCTGCGTCCCCTCGGAATCGCCCGTTTTGCCTTCCGCAGAAGAGGGTGAGCGCGGGCGCGGCGGCGTGTTCATTCCGTATGCGGCGGGGCTTGAGTACCGCGACCCCGTTGTCCGCGACATATATGCGGGCGTAATTTCTCAGGCAAACGAAAGGTTGTGGATAATGACACCCTATTTCGTGCCCGACGACACTATAACCAGTCTGCTTGCAGGCAAGGTGCTCAGCGGCGTGGACGTGCGCATAGTTCTGCCGGGAGTGCCCGATAAAGGTTTCGTTTACCTTATTTCGCTGGACAATGCCGATAAGCTTACAAAGAGCGGCGTAAAGGTTTACACCATGTCCGACGCGTTCGTTCACACAAAATCGGTGCTTACGGAAAAATGTGCGGTCATAGGTTCTGCCAATTTCGACCTACGTTCCTTTTTCCAGCAGTACGAAAACGCGCTGTTCACCGACGACAAAAAGGTTATGGAAGGGCTTTGCTCCGACTTTGAAAACACTTTCCCCGAATGCGTCCAGCGAATGTATATAAAACACCGTTCGGGGCTGTTGCGCTCTCTGATAACGGCGATTTTGCAGATTTTTGCGCCGATGATGTAGCTTTTAAAGCGCGCCGCTTCGCCGCGGCGCGACAAATTATTAACTGACTGTTGACAAGCGCGTATAAGTATGCTATAATACCATACATAAAACGCAAGGGGATATATAAATGTCCGCAGGAGACGGCGACTGTAGCGACGCCAGCCCACGAATAATTAAAAACTATATAACAAATAATTTAAGGCATAACCATAAGGTGTAAATCTGTATGGTTATGTCTTTTTGCGTTTTAAATTAATTTTATCAGGAGGATTTTAAAAAAGACACCATGGAAGACCAGCAACGACGGCCTTGGCACGCGATGTCTTACAGCGAAGCCGAAGAGGTTTTGCAGACCAGCGAAGAGGGACTTTCCGATGAGGAGGCGGCTGCCCGCCTTGAAAAATACGGCAGAAACGTTTTAAGGGAAACTAAGCCCAAAAGCATATGGAAAATGATTTTGGAACAGATTTCCGACGTAATGGTTATAATATTGTTTATAGCCATGATATTTTCGCTCGTTATGTCGTTTATAGACGGCGAGGGCCTGGCGGAAGCCATTGTAATTTTCTGCGTTATAGTACTTAACGCCGCCGTAGGCGTAATTCAGGAAAAGAAAGCGGCGGACGCGCTTGAATCGCTTAAAAAGATGACGGCGCCCAACGCGCGCGTTTTAAGAAACGGGGAAGAAAGCATCGTTCCTGCAAGCGAGCTTGTTCCCGGCGATATAGTTTACCTCGAGGACGGCGCTATCGTCCCCGCAGATATAAGAATAATCAACGATAATAACATGAGCGTGCAGGAAGCTTCGCTTACGGGCGAAAGCGTTCCCGCGCCCAAGGACGGACCTACCGTATTGCCCGAAGACGCGCCCCTCGGCGACAGGGTTAATATGGCGTATTCTTCGTCCGTGGTAATGTACGGCAACGCCGTCGGCATTGTCGTGGGCACGGGCATGAATACCGAAGTCGGCAAAATCGCAGATATGCTCAAAAAGCAGGACGATTTCCAGACGCCGATAAAAAAGAAGCTCAATTCGGTAGGCAAAATTTTAACTGTTATAGGCCTTATCGTGTGTGTTGTCATTATGATAATAGGCTTCGCGCGCGGCGGCAGAACGTGGCAGTCGCTCGTTCTTCTGGGCATATCTCTGGCTATTTCCATAATACCCGAAGGTCTGCCCGCAACGGCTACCATTATAATGGCTTTCGGCGTTCAGCGAATGGCTAAAAAGAACGCACTTGTAAAAAGTCTGCCCGCGGTTGAAACGTTGGGCAGCGCAACCGTCGTCTGCTGCGACAAGACGGGTACGCTCACGCTGAATAAAATGACGGTAACGCACGTCGCCGTAGGCGCAGATTTTGAAATGGGAACGCCTACGCTTACCGAAAACCTTGCAGAAAAGTACGGCCGCGCCGTGTACAAAGATTTGCTTGACGGTTGCGCGTTGTGCGGCAACGCTCACTTCGATCCCGACCGCCCCGGCGAAACAATGGGCGACCCTACCGAGGGCGCGCTTATACTGTTTGCCGATAAGTTCGGAATAAATTCCGAAGATTACGAGGATGAGCACCCCAGGCTGTTTGAGCAGCCGTTCGACTCGGACAGAAAGCGAATGACCACGCTCAATCAGATGCCCGAAGGCTACATTGCTTACACAAAAGGCGCAGTCGACGAAATGTTGCCGCTCTGCACACATTTCCAGACCAACGATGGCGTGCGCGAAATGACGGAATCTGACCGCCGCAAAATACTGGAACTTTGCAACAATATGTCTAAAAGCGCGCTGCGCGTGTTGGGTTTTGCAAAGCGCAGACATACAAAGATACCCGAAGACGAAACGGAAAACGTTGAATTCGGAATGACTTTCATTGGCGCGGTGGGCATGATTGACCCGCCCAGAAAGGAAGTTATAGGCGCGGTGGAAACCTGTCACGAGGCGGGCATACGCGTAATTATGATTACCGGCGACCACAAGGTAACCGCGCTTGCAATAGCCAAACAGCTGCACATATTCCGCAAGGGCAACACTGTTATAACTGGTTCGGAGCTCGACGAAATGACGGACGAACAGCTTGACGAGGCGGTAAAAACGTGCGTGGTATTCGCGCGAGTTTCGCCTTCGGATAAGCTGCGCATTATAAAGTCCTTAAAGCGCACGGGCGAAGTTGCGGCGATGACGGGCGACGGCGTTAACGACAGTCCCGCCTTAAAGGAAGCGGATATAGGCGTAGCAATGGGCATAACGGGCACGGACGTAGCCAAAGACGCCGCCGATATGATACTGCTCGACGATAACTTTACCACCATAGAGCACGCCATAAGGGAAGGCAGGCGCGTTTACCGCAACATACAAAAGGTTATACAGTTCCTCGTAGCGGGCAACATATCTGAAATTTTGACGCTGTTCCTTGCGTTCCTTTTCGGCTGGCCCGACCCCATACTTGCAATACACGTATTGCTTATAAACCTTGCAACCGACTCGCTCCCCGCAATCGCGCTCGGCGTAGACCCCGCGGACAGAAACGTGATGAAAGTTCCGCCCGTAAAAAGCGGTACGCTGTTTGAAAAAGGCGTTATTGCGCGCATAGTGCTGCACGGATTGTTCATAACAATGGCTTCGCTTTCGGCTTACTGGATTGCGGAAGCTTGTTTCGGCGCTACGGAGGAGGAAACTCACGCAATAGCCATGACTATGACGTTTATGGTGCTTGCGCTTTCGCAGCTTGTGCATGCAATAAACCAGCGCTCTAATTACGACAGCGTTTTCCGCCCCGGTCAGGGACATAACAAGTTCCTTTACGGCGCAATGGCGGGCTCGCTTGCAATAGTCGCGTTCGTGTCGTTCGTGCCGGGAGTTATGGACTTCTTCGAGCTCGTTTACCTTGAATGGTATCAGTACCTCATAGTTCTCGCGCTCGCGCTGTTCCCGCTCGTGGCTGTGGAAATAAGCAAAATTTTTATGAGAATGTGGAAGAGGAAGCATACGCCCGCACAACCGGGACTTGCGGACTGAAAGTAAACTTACGGGCGCGG
>CAJLLH010000080.1 GCA_905207385.1 uncultured Eubacteriales bacterium | reverse complement strand
CGGCGCGTTAAATTTTGTATGAAAATATTGCAAATGAGTATGAGCGGTGTTATACTTTATGTGTATAAGCGGCTTTCATCTGCCGCAAACAAATTGCTGCTTGCAGAAATAATTGCGTAATGTACTTAAATAAGGGGGCATCATGGGCGGTAAATACGACAAACTGGACAAAGTACGCATAATAATTATAGTATCCGTAATATCCGTCGTCGTGCTTGCGGGTGCAATAACGGCGCTCGTGTTCGGGCTTCAGAGCTTGTGGCGCGGCGAGATTATAAACGATATCATCGGTCCTTCCGAAAACGAATACTTCTGCCTTACAGCGGATACGGTAACTTCCGGCGACGTTGAAAGCGCCGAGTCCTATACAATAAAATACAAGCCCGACAGGCAGGGCATCTGGCTTTATATGCAAAACAAAGGCAAGTATGAAGTTTATGCCGAAGGAGATTATGGTTACGGCTTTATAAATACTTCCGTCAACGGTCAAAACGAAGAGCAGAGCGGCGAATATGTTTTTCACGAGTCTTTTCTTATTTCCTCGTTCCAATATTCCTCGGCGGCAAAGTATTTTGAAGTTTTTACACAAACTTCTGCGTTTTCAGACTCTGATATCGGGGATGCAATAGGCTGGGTAAACAAATCTTTTTTAGGCGGAGTAAACACTTACAAGTTTAACATTAAAAAGAATTATTTTGCCAGATTTGTAGAAGGCTACAACGACATTAAGCCATATATAACCTCAGAAAAAGGGCCTTCGTTTACCATAAAAACTGCCCGCGGCTCAAACAGGGTTGTGGCTGCAAAGTTCAGCTACGATCTCAGTTACGAAGTAAATTCTTCCGCCCACGGAAGTTTGGGTGCGGAAATAAGTGTGCTGTTGGATTACAGTAAGGAAAGTGCAGAAATAGAAAGCAATTCTGCCTTTGATTTAATTTTAAAAATGCGCAATGGCGCTACAGAGATAACCAACTCCGCGTGCAGCGGCGAGTATGCAAAGATAAGCGGCACAAGTTACGACGGCGCTGCAACCTATTACGATTTCAGCGAGTACGCTTATGTGAGTAATTTCGAAGGTGTAGGCGTCAAAACCTTCCCCGAGATAGATATAATGGCGGTGTGGTCGCGCAACGAGGTGCATTTGTACCGCCTGAGCGACCTTTGCAAACTTCACAGCTTTACATTCTTTTACGATGTTCAGGACGTTTCGGTTGACAGCGGTCGCCTTATGGTTTTATTCTACGGCTGGTGTCCGGCGGAAGGTTGGGACACTTCCGTTGCGTACGACGACAGGGTGTTTTTTTCCGTTTACGATGTGTCCGACAATTCGGAGTATTACCTGCTCAACACATATACGGTTGAATGTTACAATCCCGAGTATATCGGCATCAGCGGAGATACAGCCATATTTGTTGAAAGTAATTACTATTACAGAATTATTCTTTATAACTTTATAAGCGGAGAAGTAAACCATATCCCGCTTGAGGCATACGCGTGCAAAGATTATGAACTTGATTCCGAACTGGGTGTTTTTCGGGTATACGACACGGATAACGGCGTTTACACGCTGTGGGTGAACACTAACACTCTTGAGTACGAGCGCATTGAAGAAGACCATCGTTTATATCCCGAACCTGACGGCTTCAGCTATGTGGAATTCAGCGGCATCGAGTGGGGAGATTACGATATAGTGCAAATGCGCAATGAATATCATCAGTGCGTAGCGTTCTATAACAGGTCAAGCGGCGCGTTTGAATACATTGTTCCCGCGCTGGACAGCTCTTTGGAATACGACTTTGAAATAATTGAACTGGACGACGGAAAGCTGCTTTGCAGAACGTACAATTCGCTGTTCGTCCTTGATATGACCAAGGCTGATTTGCACGCATTCTGAGCGGGAAACAAATTTTGTTTTTTAAGACTTATGTGCGTTGCGGTAAAAATTTTGCGGCTACAAAGCTTGCTATGCATTAAGGTGGAATTATGATAAGCGCAAAAAGAAAAATCATTCTGGCGGTGGCAATTGTTGTCGGCGCAGCAATAGTAGTCGGCTCTGCGTTCGGAATAAATTATCTGGTTGAGCAAAAGCAGATTTCAAAGCAGAACGATATCTATTACGATGAAATAAGTTCTTCGCTTTCATCGGCGGAAAATTCCGACAATTTTATGGTGAATATGGATGTGTATGCGTGCAGCGGTACAACGGACGACGCGCCGCAATACGGCGAACCCGCCACAATGTCGCCGCAGGCAAACATATTCTTCGGCTTTGAAAACTATGGCGAGCCCGCGTTAAACCTCAGCTTGTCGGAGGGGGACGTAAGCGCGGATATATATCTGCGCAACGGCAGGTTTTACATGTGCAGCGATTACGGTTCGTCTATGAACGATTACATAAAAGAAGTAGTTCCCGCAGAACAAATTTTAGGCGAAAACTGGAAGAACGACTTGAATTTCGGCTTGTCTGGCGCAGGCAACATTGATTGGGATGAACTTACCGGCGGCGAGGATTTGTCTGAGCTTATGGGCGGCTTGGGAATTGACTTTGTGGATTTGCAGTCTGTCAAAAGTCTTGTGAAAGAGGTTGAAAAAGAGCAGGGCGACGGGTATTCGGAATACAAGTTTACCTTCAATATGCGCTATTTTAACAAACAACTTTTTGACCCGATGGAAAAGGAGGCGGGTTATAAGCTGTCGGATAAAAATGTAGTCGCATATTTAAAGCTTGAAGAAGGTTCGGCGGATATATGGTTTGAAGTAGGTTTTACGTTCAACGTGGGCGTCTACAGGTTTGTTTTCAGTAAAATTATTCTGGATATGTCAATCGACTACGGCGTAAACGCGCCTGAGCTTCCTTGTGCAAGCGATGTCGAAATTATGGATAAAATGAACACCTTTAATCCTGTGGACGGCAAGGAAGAGGTTTTTGGTGAAAGCGCCGTGCTCAATCAGTCTTTCTGGCCTTCTTTAGACGGCGCGATAAAATTTTATAAATTTTCCGTGCGGGACGATATGTGGGATACTACAGACAAAAAGTTTGCCTGGATGCCCGAATGCGATATGGTAGCGGTGTACAACGGTTATAACGTAGACCTGTTCAGGTTAAGCTCGTTTGAAAAAATATATTCCATGTCCTTTTATTCCAAAATTTACGACGTAGATTATACGGAAGGTCAGATGATTGTTATGCTCGAATCGCAGAGTATTCCCGATGTGTATTATATGTCGGAAAGTTACGACAATCTCAATTTTGTATGCGTCGACCTTGAAACCTTTAACCATCGCACGGTAACGGTGGGCGGAACAGGTATTTTGAGCCCGAAAATGTCGGCGGTATGCGGCAATAAGGTTGCATTCAGCGACGGAAAAGGTTATTACCTCGTAAATCTTGCCGACGGCAGTTATACATACAACGGCAAACTGGACGGCATAAAGGAAAAAGCTTACTACGATGAAAACAGCGGACTTCTTCACCTTTCCGATTATTATGCCGGCGACATAGCCGTTGACCCCGCAACAGGCGAGTGGAAGCAGGTAACCTTCCCCACAAAGCCTGCCTACGACTATTTAGGCCATCCTGACGGCTACGACAGGGTTGAATGCTTTGCAAAGTGGAAAGAGTACGACGTGGCGCACATTTATACCGAATGGGGTTACCTTTATATAGGTCTTTACGACCGCGCTCGCAATATCGTAGTCAGCAAATCGAGTCCAGAAAACCTTACGGCGGTAGACGATTTTACGATAACTGCAGACGGGCGTCTTATAAACTTTGAAGCAATGTACCCCAACACGGTTGAGGTGATTGATTTGAACATCCTTTACGAAAATGCCGTTATTGCATAATCTAATATAATAATGTAATATAGAATGCGGCGCGGGGGCAGCTTTTAGCTGCCCCCGCGCCGCATTAACTTTATGTCTGTACTTATTCGGTTAATGGCGCATAATAAAAAAATGCGCCCAAGTCGGGCAAAATCTCCACAAAATTACAAATATTTTGCGCGGCGCTCCGTTCTATGCATAAAGACTTAAGCATAAATTAAGGTAAAGCAAGGGGGAGCGGCAGGCGTTGCGGCTAACCCCAAAAAAAAAAAAGCGGAGGCAAACATAATGAACCAGGAACTGGAATACGCCCAGATGCTCGAAGTGCCCGTAAGCACGGTGAGCGTGGTAAAAAAGAAATCAATTTTTAAAAAGAAACCAAAAAACGACGACGACCTTAAAGAACAGGTGGTAGACAGCGTCAACGAGCGTATGGGTGATTACGTATATTCGGAGGACATCTCCGTTCCGCCCAAGCCCGAAAAGACGACGGCTTTTTCGGCAACTTTTGCAGATAAGTCTGGCAGAATACTTATAATCGAAGTGGCGGCGGCGTGCCTGCTTGCCATAGGCATATTCCTTACCAATGTGTTTATGCCGAACAGCGCAATAAACTCCTTTATTTTAAGCCTTTCTGCCGAAGAGGTAACCGAGGCGGCGTATATCGACTTTGAACTTTATCCCGTAGTATCGCCCCTTTCAGATGCGGAAGTAGCCGTATCCGACACTGGCGTAATAACCTTTACCGAAAACTGCGCCGTTTATCCCGTTACCGAAGGCGAAGTGGCTTCCGTAACCGAACTTTCCGACGGCAGATTTTCTGTGGAAATTGCGCATACATCTGTATTCCGCAGCGTCATAAGCGGGCTTACCAACGCATATTGCGCAGTCGGCGACAAGGTGGAAGGCAACATTCCCGTAGGCTATTCCGACGGCTCTGCCGAAGTTTCCGTTTCCATGTACAACGACGGCGCGCTTATAAACGGCTATACCCTTTCTGGCGCGCTCCCCGTATGGAATTCTTAACGGCAGACTTAGCGTAAAAAAGGTGGCTTAAAAGGGCATAACACTTTGCGTAAATAGGCGCATTTATCGGACTAAAAAACAAAAAACCAAAATTGACCCGATGCTATGTGCCAACAAACAAAAAATTTACGGTAAATAAATTGAAAATAAGCATACATCCGCTGTTTGTGGCGGCGGGTATTCTGAGCGCCGTTTTCGGCGGTCTGCCCGTATTCCTTATTTACACGCTGACCGCGCTTTTACACGAGTGCGGTCATATTTTTTGCGCGCGCGGCTTGGGCTTTTACTGCAGTAAGGTAAAGCTTATGCCCTACGGCGCAGCCGCCGTGTGCGAAATAGACGGCATATCTGCGCGGGACGAGGTAAAGCTTGCGCTGGCGGGGCCGGCTGTAAACGCCGCCATCTGCGTCGCCTGCGCGGGGCTGTGGTGGTTTTATCCCGTAACTTATGCTTTTACCGATACGGTTATGCAGGCAAACGCAATAATGCTTGCAATCAACATTCTGCCCGCGTATCCGCTGGACGGCGGCAGAGTTGCGCGGTGCGTTCTCGGTAAAATAATGCCCGCGCGCGCCGTAAACATAGTGCTACGCTGCATAACGGTACTTGTTGCGGCGGGCGTGGCTTCGCTGTATTTTTTTACCGACGTAGGCGTAAACTGCTTTGCTTTTTCGGCATTTCTTGTCTGTTCGGCGTTCACCAAATCTCCGCCCGCTTGCAAAATTAATTTTGCCGATAAAAAGAAGCTCAGGCTCGGGCTCGAGGTTAAATACATCCTTGCGGATAGAACCCTTACATATAGCCGTGCCTTGCGCTATCTGGACGATAAAAGCTATATAATTTTCCGCACGCAGGACGGTGAGGAGGTAACTCAGGACCGCCTGTGCGAAAAATTTGAAACCTGCGGCATTTACGACAGCATTTTTGATGAATGCCCCAAGGCGCAATGCGTGCGGGACGAGGATGAGTATGAGTATGAAGAAGAGCTGAACGCGGCAGAGTAACTTGCGGTTTTATCTTGCGCATTTTGCATTGTTTAAGGCATATGTGCGGGTCAATTTTAAATATAAGGGGG
>CAJLLH010000079.1 GCA_905207385.1 uncultured Eubacteriales bacterium | reverse complement strand
CTTACGGGCTTATAGACAAAGTGTTCACAAAACGCTGAATTTAAAATAAATTTATTAAGGTCGCCGCGCGCAACGCGCGGCGGCATATTTAAAAACAGAAAACAGCCGTACATATACGCCGCATAATTTTTTTTACGCGGCGCGGAGGTATAAATGAAAGAAAAAAGATATTGTTCCTTCTGCGGCAAGCCTGAAGACCTCGTAAAAAAACTTATTACGGGGCAGAACGGCGCGTGTATCTGCGACGAGTGCCTTGAAATAGGTTATGATATGATAAAGGAAGAGGCTACAGATTCGTTCGAGCCCGTTCCTTTGAAAAAACCGGCAGAAATTAAGGCGGAACTCGATAAGTACATCGTAGGTCAGGACGAAGCCAAAAAAGTGCTGTCCGTGGCTGTGTACAATCACTACAAGCGCATAAACAACGCCGCTTCCGCAGCTAAAAACAAGGACGACGAAATAGAAATAGAAAAGAGCAACATACTTCTGCTCGGCCCTACGGGCTGCGGCAAAACGCTGCTTGCCCGCACGCTTGCAAAAATACTCAACGTGCCTTTCGCCACGACTGACGCAACCACCCTTACCGAGGCGGGCTACGTCGGCGAAGACGTTGAAAACATACTTTTAAAACTTATTCAGAACGCCGATTACAACATAGAGCGCGCCCAGCGCGGCATAATTTACATCGACGAAATCGATAAAATTGCGCGCAAAGGCGAAAATATGTCTATCACGCGCGATGTATCGGGCGAGGGCGTTCAGCAGGCGCTTTTAAAAATAATCGAAAGCACCGTTGCTAACGTTCCCCCTCAGGGCGGCAGAAAGCACCCCCAGCAGGAATGTCTGCGCATAGACACGACCGACATTCTGTTTATCTGCGGCGGCGCGTTCGTAGGTCTGGATAAAATCGTGCAGAAGAGGAAGGACACCACGTCCCTCGGCTTCGGCGGACAGGTAAAGCTTTCCGATAACGAAGTTTCTTACGAAATGCTTGCCGACGTAAAGCCTCAGGACCTTACCAAATACGGACTTATCCCCGAATTCGTGGGCAGAGTGCCCATTGTTGTAAGCCTTCATCCCCTCGACGAAGAGGCGCTCGTAAACATTCTCACAAAACCCAGAAACGCTATCATAAAGCAGTATCAGAAGCTTATCGCGCTCGACGGCGTAAAGCTTACCGTTGAAGACGACGCGGTAAGGGAGATAGCCAACACAGCCATAAGGCTCAAGACGGGCGCGCGCGGACTGCGCACCATAATAGAAAGTTTCATGACGCCCGTAATGTACAAACTTCCTTCCGAACCCAATGTAGAGGAAGTGATAGTAACGGGCGACTGCGTGTCTGAACACGCCGAACCCAGGTTCGTCTATAAAAAATCGGCTTAAACTGCCTGTGCGGGAAGTTTGCTGCAAAATTAAGGCAACTTCCGCAAAAGTTTTATACCGCGCTTGCCCTCCTTAAAAATTAAGGTGCGGTCAAGCCGCTACCCGTAAAAAAGGGGGGAGCGTAACGCTCCCCCTGATTTTAAAAACAGGAAAATTTTTTATGCCAGTAAAATATTTCGACTCAATTCCCGTAATCCCTCTGCGCGGCAGGGTGGTATTCCCGGGCACAACGATATCTTTCGACGCGGGCAGGCTTATATCGCTCACCGCGGTAAAGCGTGCCACCGACGGTGACATGCAGCTTTTAGTGTGCGCTCAGCCCGATTCGGAAAAGAATGAAATCACCGCTGACGATATCTGCAAAGTCGGCACGGTGGTAAAAATAAAGCAGATAACGCGCTTGCCTTCAGACAGCGTGCGCATTCTTGCCGAGGGCTTGTGCCGCGTGCGCGTGCGCAGATTTTCTTTTGAAGATTGTTTCCTTGCAGAAGCGGACGAGCTTAAGTCCGTCCACGGCGACGAAACGCTTGAAGAAGCATATTTCCGCACGGCAAAGGATATCATGCGCGACATAACTTCTACGGAAAACAGATTTCCTAAGGATGCAATCGCGCGGCTCGACAGGTGCGGCGACCCCGACGAATATGTGAATTTAGCCGCCAACAGCCTGCCTTTGAGGGACGAGGTAAAGCAGAAAATTCTTGAATGCGACAATGTTACCGAACGCCTCAGAATGCTTGAAAGGTGCCTCAACGACGAGCTTGAAATTATGCGCTTAGGTCGCAAAATCAATGCGGCTGTGCGCCAGAGCATAGATAAAAACCAGCGCGAATATTACCTGAGGGAACAGCTTAAGGCAATTCACGCCGAACTCGGCGATGACGAGGACGAGCGCGAAGCGCTGTCCGAAAAGATAAAGGCAAAGGGCATGCCTGAGGATACGCAAGAAAAGGCGCTTAAAGAAATTGCCAAAATGGATAAAATGCCGTCCTCCTCGCCCGAATATACTGTAATAAGGAACTACCTCGACTGGCTTGTCGACCTTCCCTGGAAGGAAGAAACGCCCGATACCGAAAACCTTAAAGACGCGGTAAAAATTCTCAACGAGGACCATTACGGCCTTGAAAAAATCAAGGAGCGCATAACCGAATACCTTGCCGTACTTAAACTTACGGGCAACTTAAGCGCGCCCATACTGTGTTTCGTAGGTCCTCCCGGCGTCGGCAAAACTTCAATCGCGTCGTCTGTTGCACGCGCTCTCGGTCGCAAATTCGTACGAATGAGCCTCGGCGGCGTGAAGGACGAAGCCGAAATAAGGGGGCACAGGCGCACGTATATAGGTTCGATGCCCGGCAGAATAATCTACGGCATCAAAAATGCGGGCACAATAAATCCCGTGTTCCTTCTGGACGAAATAGACAAGCTCTCTTCAGATATGCGCGGCGACCCTGCAAGCGCGCTTCTTGAAGTGCTCGACCCCGCCCAGAACAATACCTTCCGCGACAGATACCTCGAAGTTCCTTACGACCTTTCCAAGGTTCTTTTCATAACCACGGCAAACAGCGTGGAAACTATCCCCGGACCCCTTCTCGACAGAATGGAGCTTATAGAAATAAGCGGCTACACCGAGGAAGAAAAATTGCAGATAGCAAAGCGCTACCTCGTTCCCAAGCGTCTCAAGGCAAACGGACTTAAAGAAAGCGACATAACTTTTTCCGACGGTGCGCTGCGCGCCATAATCGAAGGTTACACGCGCGAAGCGGGCGTCCGCTCGCTTGAGCGAATGATAGACGCGGTATGCCGCAAAACGGCGGTCAAAGTAGCCGAAGGCGCTTCGGCAAAGCGCAGAATAACGGCGGAAAGTCTGCACGCTCTTTTAGGTCCCGCGCGCTACAGGCAGGATTCCGATTCTCCCCGCCGCGACGAGGTGGGTGCAGCCACAGGTCTTGCTTGGACGGCTGTTGGCGGCACTACGCTTACAATAGAAGTTTCGGCAATGCACGGCAAGGGCGATATTCAGCTTACAGGCAAGCTGGGCGACGTCATGAAGGAGAGCGCCCGCGCCGCCATAAGCTATATACGTTCCAACAGCAAGAACTACGGTATCGATGATTCCGTGTTTGATAAAACCGATATCCACATTCACGTTCCCGAGGGCGCGACGCCTAAAGACGGCCCCAGCGCGGGCATAACGATGGCTACTGCAATACTTTCTGCGT
Organism: uncultured Eubacteriales bacterium; assembly: GCA_905207385.1. Classification (GTDB taxonomy): domain Bacteria; phylum Bacillota; class Clostridia; order Christensenellales; family Borkfalkiaceae; genus Coproplasma. The sequence continues at coordinate 2,379 of CAJLLH010000079.1, read as the reverse complement.
TTACGGGCAAACCCGTTCGCGGCGATATTGCAATGACGGGCGAAATTACCCTTCTCGGCAACGTATTGCCCATCGGCGGGCTCAAGGAAAAGGCGCTTGCAGCGTACCGCACGGGCGTTAAAAACGTAATAATTCCCGAGGATAACAAAAAGGACCTTGAAGAAATCCCCAAGGATATCCGCGAGAAGATAAACTTTATACCCGTAAACAACGTCGGCGCAGTTTTCAGCAACGCAATCGTGGGGCTTTAAGACAAAAGGACGGCACATATGCTAAAAATAACCGACGTAACCTTTATAACCAGCGCGGCTTCAGCAAAGCAGTTCATACGTGCGCAAAAGCCTATAATCGCCGTTTGCGGCAAGTCCAACGTCGGCAAATCGAGCTTTATAAACATGCTTGCAAACCGCAAAAAGCTTGCAAGGGTTTCCAAAGACCCGGGCAGGACGCGGCTTGTCAACTACTTCGATTTCGGACCGTTTATACTTGCCGACCTCCCCGGTTACGGATTTGCAAAAGTTTCAAGGGAAGAAAAGGCGCGCTGGGCAAGACTTATGGAAGATTTCTTTGCGGACAGGAGCAATTGCGCGCACGCATTTGCGTTGTGCGACGTGCGCCATAACCCTACCGCAGACGACGTGAATATGGTAAACTTTCTTTATGCGGGGTTGATACCGTTCACGGTTATAGCCACCAAGGCGGACAAGCTTTCGCGCATGGCGGCGAACAACGGCGTTAAAAACATAGCCGCAACGCTTAAGTGCGGCACGGCAGACGTAATTCTTACTTCATCGGAAACAAGGCAGGGCTTGCAACAGGTTTACGAACGACTTGAGCGCATAATTGAGCTGTATGCCGAACCCGACGAAGAGGGCGAAGAAGAGAGTGATATGAAAAACAGCGACGGGGGAGAGGATTAGTTGTGGAAAAGTTCCTCGAATTTATGGCATCGCCGTGGGGTATAGCGATATTCACCATAGTGGCGATTGCAATAATTATATTTTTTCTTGCGGTTAACTACCGCTATTTTGCAAAGGCATTTCTCGATATGCTTTTCGGCAGTCTTGCGCTAATAGTGCTTTCGCCAGCAATCGGCGTGTGCGCGGCAGTGCTTAAAATCAAGGCTGGCAAGGTTTTTGAAAGAGTCTGGATAATAGGCAAGGGCGGCAAACCCGTAAGCGTGCGCATTTTTGCGGGCTACACTCGCGCGGATGGCAGCGAATGCTACATAAGCCGCAGTTGCTTAAGGTGTTTTCCGCTCGTGCTCGAAGTTATCAGCTTAAAGCTTTCCATAATGGGACCCGCGCCCTTATCGCTTAAAGACGGAACGCTTATCGACGAGCAGTACGAACCTCGTTTTGCAGTGCGTCCGGGCGTGTTCAGCGCCGCGGTTTCGGCTTTCAGCGTGCGCCCTTCGTACGAAGAGATGTTTGCCGAAGACTGCAAATATATTAAAAAGCGTTCGCTGTGGACAGACACGGTTGCAATGCTGATACTTATTTTCCGCGCTTTGCGCGGCGAAGGGTACGGCGTGCTCTGCGTAGGCAAAAACGCCTATGCGGACTATCTGCTTGAAAGCGGTCAGATAACGCAGGAGCAGTACGAAAAGATAGCGAAATATCTCCCGAGACAGCGCGGAAACGTCAGCATGAGCAATCTTCAACTGATCAATGCGATCCTGTATGTCACGGAAAACGACTGCAAATGGAGGGCGCTGCCGAAAACCTATGGAAATTGGCATACGATCTATGTTCGCATGAACAGATGGAGCAAGAACGGAGTGCTCAGCCGAGTGTTTGCCGCGCTTCAAACGGAGGGAATCATCCAGATCAATGTAGAGGTAGTATGTCTTGACAGCACGACTGTCAAGATTCATCCGGATGGAACCGGAGCTTTAAAAAAGAGGAAAACAGGCGATCGGAAGATCACGCGGAGGACTCACCACGAAGATTCATATGGTTACCGCATCTGACCGATCGGCTGTCAGCTTTTCGCTCTCCGGAGGAGCAAAACACGACTCGCCGGAAGGAATGAAGCTGCTATTCTTTACCCCGGCCTGCCGTATTGGACAGTCGCTTCTCATGGATCGCGCGTATGAGGGAGATAAAATGCGCGCTGTAGCCAAGAAGCTGGGGTACAATCCGGTCGTTCCGCCGAAGAAGAATCGCATCGATCCATGGGAGTATGACAGGATACTCTACAAACGCAGAAACGAGGTCGAGCGTTTCTTTCGAAGAATCAAACGCTTTCGGAGAATCTTTACTCGCTATGACAAACTCGATATTGTTTTTGCTGGTTTTATCCTGTTCGCCATGATTTTTGATTCATTAGTGCGAACAGACTCTAGTATAATGCGTAGATTCGATAAAGCTATGAAAT
>CAJLLH010000078.1 GCA_905207385.1 uncultured Eubacteriales bacterium | reverse complement strand
TGGAATTAATTTCGGTACTGAAGTCAAATTTATTTTCCGCGGTGCAGGCGGCATCGGTAAACCAGCCCGTAAAGCTGTACCTGTCGCGCCGGGGCTGTTCGGGTTCTGTCAGCTTATCGCCCAGAGTTACAGACTCCGTAACCATTGCGGGCGCACCTACGTAATTGTAATTGAAGGTTACCGTTGCCGACGTGCTCTGCCAGCCAGCATACAGCACCGTGTTCTGTGTTACGGGAAGGGAAAAATCGTATTCCTTTCCTTCAGAACAATTTTTATCGGTAAACCAGTCTATAAATTCATAGCCGTCGCGCTCGGGGTCTTCAGGTTCGGCAACCGCCGTTCCGCCCTTGACCTGCTTTATTTCCGATGAAGGAGCACCCTGATAATTGTAGTTGAACATAACGGTGTATGTTTCGCCCGTTTGCTCAGACTCACCTTCCTTATTCGAGCAAGCGCCAAAAATAAAAACAAAAGCCAGCAACGGCACAAGCAATAATGATGATAATATTTTTTTCATGTACTTCCTCCGCTTTTAAAATTTTTATGCCGCGCCGCGGCGGCCGAAATTAAAAAGCAAAGTCCGTTCCGCGGCTCCGACGACTGAGCATCGGAGCCGGAAACAGCCTTAAAAATTAATCAGATGAACTGTTTTGTCAATTAACTGCCAACATTCGCGAGCGGCGCTCGGCTAAAATGCCGCACGCGCCGTCCTGACTTTGCCGCACGCACCGCAATTACAAACAATGTTCAAGGGCGCGGGCGGCAAAGCTTTAAGCGCTATTGCATGCTTTCTGAAGCCGCAAATTTTTGTCAGTTATTCTTATTTCTCTTTGCACGGCGCAAGATTACGAAAGCAAGAGCTGCAACCGCTACGAGCGAAAGAGGCAACATATTGCTTACGATGCTGCCGTTGCAGCCCGAACCGTCTTTACCGTCAGCGCCTGCGGGACCTGCAGGACCTGCGGGGCCCTGTTCACCCTGAGGACCCTGTTCGCCCTGTTCGCCTTGTTCACCCTGAGGGCCCTGAGGACCCTGTTCGCCCGCTGCACCGTCTTCGCCGACAACGACGCCGAGGTTAGCTACATAACCGTCTTCATAAGTGAGAACGAGTTCGCCGTCTTCATTGATTTCGGCATTGATTATATCGCCGTGGCTTACTACTGGCGTGCTGCCGTCGCCTTCTATGACTATCTGAAGGTCGAGATAATAAGTATCGGTTACGGTATTTCTGCCGCTGGTATACGAAGCTTCTACTTTTACGGTAACATTGAACGTTCCGCTTTCTGCGGGAGTGCCCGAAATAAGTCCGTCGTTACCCAAAGCAAGCCCTTCGGGCAGATTGCCTGAAGATACAGAGTAAACCATACCCTTTGTGTACTTATCTGCATTTACCGCGTCGGAATCTATTATCATTGCGAATTCTTCGCCAATCTTGCCGCCCTGAACGACTTCAGTTTCGAAAGCGGAAGAAATATTGAAGGTTATTTTAGCCGAAGCTTTTACCCAGCCGTCCACAGTAGCCTGTACGGTTACCTCGAACGTGCCTGAAACGGTAGCCGTACCCGTTATTTCGCCCGTGGAGGAATTGAGCGAAAGACCTGCAGGGAGCTGACCTTCGGTTACGGTATAGACAGCCGTGCTGCCGTTGAGGTCTTCCGCAGCCATTGCAACCGATGCTTCGGATGCCGCTACGCCCTGCTGCAGAGCTATTGTCTTGTCGGTATAGTTTGAAGTTACTACGCCGTTGCCGTTATTGAGCGTATTTGCCGCCACATAAAGAACCTGTTCGGCATTTGTACGCATTATGTACCACTGAAGAAGGCTTTCGCGCTCCGTGCTACCCGCCGCAACGCCTGTTGAACTTGTGCCGAGCACCACATTGCCGCTGGGATTTTCAGCCGTGCCGACGCCTATCGCATCTGCATCCCATACGCCTGAAATGATATCCGTATCGCTTCTTGCCGTACCGTCGGGAAGGTTGCAGCCCATTCTGTTCAGGATATCCATGTTCTTTGTTTTGAGACCGGCATAAGCGTCAGTTACAAATTCGCCTTCCCAGCCCCATTCCTGTCTTAAAAGACCGTTGATGAAGTTATAGTTGCTGCAGGCAACAACGCCGCCTATGCGGTTGAACGCTGCCATTGCAGCAGTTGCGCCGCCTTCCTGCATTGCCATCTGGAACTGTTTTGCATATATTTCGCGTATAGCCTGCTCGTTGCACCAGGTAAACAGACTTTCAACGTTGCGGTTGGTTTCCTGGTCGTTCATGAATATATGCTTTACCCATACGTTGAGACCGCGGGACTGCGCGCCGCCTACCACTGCCGCCGCAATGTAGCCGCCCTGAATGCCGTCCTGAGAATAATATTCATTATTTCTGCCGCCGAAAGGTGAACGGTGGGTGTTTATGCCGGGGCCGTACCAACCCTGTTCGCCCTTGAACATTGCAAGGTTTGCATTTATGATGCCGTACTGTTCGGCAAGGTCAACGTTCCATGTAGAGGACACAACCGTTTCATCGCACCAGGTCTTGCCGTTGAACGAGTTGGGACCGTTTTCATCGCTGGACGCCGTCTTGTCTATGGAAGGTATAGCGTATGTGGTATGGCTGCCGTGATTGAGCAGGTCGCATATCTCTTCGAGCGTGAGCTGATTCATGAATTCGTCCCACTTTTCATCTTCGATGTCTATGCCAGCCATATCCCTGAGTTTTATGGTAACGTCGGAATAATCTGCTTCATGTCCGCTCGCCTGAGTCCAGCCGGCCATAAGAACTTTGAGTTCTTCGTCCGTCTTGTACCAATCGTAATGACCTTCGGGAGCATACTCAGATTTATAATATTCGAAGCCCGCGTCGTCGTACTTATCGAGGTCTGCGTCGAAATTGCGCCAGAACATTACGCCTTTGACATATTCGTCGGTAAGCGTGCGGTCAGCCTCGGTCATGGGTGCGGGGAATGTTGCAACCATATCCGTACGGCTGAGGTCTACCATCTGCGCGGAATCGTCTTCGTTAATTTTAAGGAAGTCGTCGTCCGCACCAGTAGAATGGTTCATTCGCCTCGTATCGTAGGTATCGCCGTTGGAGAACCACGTTTTAGCCTCGTTGCCGCTGAAATCGTCCGCCTTGAGAAGCGCGTCTTCAGTAAGCTCAAAAGACTGTTCCGCAACAACGTTGTGCGAATCTTCCATTACCTTTATGGTATAATCGCCGGCGTCAAGTTCATAGCCGGAGTAACCGTTGCCATTTGCATCGTCGTAATCGAACGAAGCAAAATCCTGCACGTTGAACGCAACGTTTACGGTCTGGCTTTCGCCTGGCTTGAGTTCGGCAGTCTTGGCATAGCCCACAAGGTTAACCGAAGCTTTTTCAACTTCGCCCGAGAAATAAGGCATGGACATGTAAACCTGAACCACCTGCTTGCCGGCAACGGAACCCGTGTTGGTTACCGTTACGGGCGCATAAAGCGTTTCGACTTTCGCAGGGCTGCCAACTTCGGAAGAGAACAAGTCCGCGCTTACCGTTTCGCCAAGTTCGGTTCTGATAAGTCTGTCCATATAATAAACTTTGCCAAGCTCATAATCGAACTCGGTATAAGAAAGTCCGTAGCCGAAAGGATAAGCCACAGCGCTTCCCCACCATTCGTCCGCCGTGCCGAGGTCGGCAGGCTGAACGGTAGTCGATTTGCTTACAAGCTCATCCGTAGTTTTGTTGTACTGTATAGTGCCTTTCTGCAGCTCTTCGTACACTGTTTCAACATACTTGTAGCCGAGGTATATACCCTCTTCATAGTCTACGCCGAAGAAGCCTGAACCACCCGCAACACCTGTGCCGGGCTTGGATTCGGGCGCGCCCGTCGCTTCGGAATCGTAAATGTAGGCATTGGTAGAACCAAACTGCTCATAAAGGCCGAAGTTGTACCACGTAGGATCTTCGGTAAGGTCGCGGTACCATTCATCCACGAGCTTGCCGGAAGGATTTATTCTGCCGCTGAGTATCTGTGCCAGTCCCGCTATGCCTGTTGAACCGGGGCGGCCTATCCACAGCATTGCGTTGATGGCAGAGTCATCTGCAAGGTTGCCTACCTCCATTACGTTGGATGTGTTGAGCACTACGACTATCTTGTCGAAATGCGCCTTAACGTAAGAAATGAGCGCCTCTTCGCTGTCTGTAAGCTGAAGGTAATGCTTGTATTCGTTACCGTCCTCATCCTTATAAAGCGCCTTGTGCTCCCAGTCGTAAGAATTGCCGTCGCCGTCCTTGTTATCTTCCTTCTCCTCGGTGACAAGTTTAAGGTCATTGCCTTCGCCGCCCGTACGGGACAGAATTACTACCGCCGCGTCGCCGTAAAGGCTGAACGTCTGTTCTATGCTCTTGTCGAAATCAGATTTTTCAACGCCTATGGTATTTTTTTCGTTGGCGTAGTAATTTTCAAGAGCAGAGTTTACCTTGAATCCTTCGGTTCGCAAGGCCTCTGTAAGCGTAGCGCTGCCGCTGCCGCCCACATATGAATCCTGAGCGCCGCCGAAAACGCTGAGTTTGGAAGCCGTAATCATGGGAAGAGTGCCGTCATTTTTAAGAAGAACGTCGCCTTCGCCAGATATTTCGGTATTGAGATCGTCCGCCGCGTCTAACGCCTCGTCATAAGACGAATAGTCGGCATAAAACTTCCCCTCTGCGTCGAGCAACATGGCAGAAGCGCCCATCGACGGAGCTACCGTGAAGCCCATGCAAACCGCAACAAGCACGCCGGCCGCGCCGAGCACCTTTTTGCTGTTTTTAGTTTTTGTAAACATTACGTTTACACCCCCTTAGTTTATTATTCAAAAGTCTCTGACTTAAGAATTTCTTATTAAAAGCAGCAAATTTATTTAATTTACCGCCGAGCGGCTAACCGCTACGGCTTCATTATATGTTGAGCAAACTGCACATTCAATTGCAATTCCCTCGGTAAAAATTACATTTTCACTTTTGCGCCATATTCCTTGCCGAATCAATTTCGCTCGGCGCGACGCCCATAATCCGCATATAAGCCCTGTAAAAAGTTGTGTAATTTTCAAAACCTAAAGCTTCAGCCACGGCATACTTTTTCATGCCCGACGCAAGCAAGCGATGCGCCTCTATCACCTTTTTGTGGCGCACATATTGCATAATAGGTATTTTTACGTGTTTTTTGAACTTGTCGCTTATGTAAGAGACTGAAAAATTGAATTCTTTGGCAAGCGACTCTGCGCACAAAGGTTTATCTATGTTTTCATCTATGTAGTTTACCAGCTTTGAAATAAGCCCGTGTTTCCCGAATCTGTTTCAGACGGATACAGACATATGCCGACAAGCAACTTTACAATGTCGCACGCGCAAAGCGTATACATGTCTTTATCGCAGAATTTATCGACGTATAAATCAAATCTTTTGAAAATATTCAAACCGCTTCTGAAAACGCCGTAAAATGACTTAATATTTTTAAGCTTTTCTTTAATGTATCCGGGCAGAAAAGCATCGCTGAATTTTACAACATACCTTTCGTACCCCGAATCGGACTTTACTTCCGCAAAATGATATTTGCCCTCCTGTATAACAAGAAGGTCGCCGCTTTCAAGCTTTTTGCTTTCCGCGCCTATATGATACGTCACATCGCCGCGCAAAAAGAAAATAAGCTCGTTAAAGCAATGCAAATGGTTCATGTAATCCGCCGCGGGCTCGCTTGCCTTGCCCTGCTTGTGCGATATGTCTAAATCGCGATATACAAATCTGAACACTTTATTTCCCCCTCGGTTTATAACTGTAAACCGTAAATCTTTGGAAATATCTTTGCAAAATCACCGCAACAAAACAAGTTCTTTAACGCAAGCGGTATTTTTTTGAACGTAAACAACACTTGTTTTGTCAAAATAAAAAATCTCATAAAATTTACGCAAATAAAAAAACATAAGGCTGAAAAAGCTTGCAATAAAAACAAATTTTATAATAAATTAAAAATCAAC
>CAJLLH010000077.1 GCA_905207385.1 uncultured Eubacteriales bacterium | reverse complement strand
CCCGCGGATATTCCGCGGGGCGGCTTTTCAATTAAATATAGTAAAAAACTGTATTATTTTAAATTGGTCGTTATGCAAGCCATTGAAGTAGGAAGTAAAGCCCTATAAGCACCGCAAGGAACGCGATGTTCAGCAGCGTGAATACAAGCAGATATTTCTGTCTGCGCTCGGGGTAATCTTTGGCTATCGCCTTGTAGGAAATAAGGCTCGCCATAGAGGCTATTAGCGTGCCCAGACCGCCTATGTTGCAACCTACTATAAGCGCGCTCCAGTTTGTGGAAAAGCCCGAAAGCAGCAGCGCTGCGGGTACGTTGCTTATAACCTGACTTGCCAGCACGGCTACCATTGCCTCGTTGCCGCTTATCACGGAGTTTATAAAATTGCGGAAACTTTCAATGTTTCCCATATTCCCTATAAATATAAATAAGGCTATGAAAGTTATCAGAAGCGAATAGTCTACTTTAGCAAGCGCCTTTCGGTCGGCAAACAGCAGAAACACGAGCATTACGGCGGCTATTATGAGCGGGGGTATTATGTCGAACAGGCACAGTATGCATACGGCAAACCCGACTGCGGGCCACGTAAGGCGGAAAGGTCCGCCAAGCTCCGTCTGTTCTTCTATCTCTCCGACGGGTACTGATTTAAAGCACATTATGGCTATAAACAGCCCTATCGCGGAAACTGAGGTGTAGGGCAGCATGGTCAGCATAAGTCCGCCGAAGCCTATGCCCGACGCGCCGTAAAGGTAAAGGTTCTGCGGGTTGCCCATGGGCGTGAGCATGCTGCCGAGGTTTGCGGCCAAAGTCTGAAGAATTACAAGCGGAACTACAAGCCTTTCCTGTCCTGCAGCCTTAAGCGCGGTAATCGCGAACGGCACAAAGGTTATGAGCGAAACATCGTTGGTAACCAGCATGCTCATAAAAAAAGGCAGGTAGACGAGCACAAACATCAGTTTTCTTGTGCTGTTTGCCTTTTTGAGAAGCTTTTCCGCGAGGAAAGAAAACAGCCCAGCGCCCTGAAAGCCCTTCATTACCGCCATAAGCGAAAACAGCAGGGCAAGGGTGTCCCAGTCTATGTAGCCTATGTATTCTGATGACGGCGGCACGAAGAATGCCGAAATCACCGCAAGAAGCACGGCGACGCAAAGCACGGCTTCTTTTTTTATAAAACGCCCTGCGGCGCACACAAACTTTTTCATAACGCACGTGATTATAGCACCGTGCAAAAAAAATTACAACACATTTTTTTATTGTTTGCATAAAAACGGTTGACAAACTTAAAATAAAACAATATAATCAACTGGTAAAAACAAAGATGCCGCAGAAAGCAGGCGCCGCAAGGCTTAATTTCCTGCCGAGGTGTTAAGGTTTGAAAAAAGATTATCCAAAGATTTATTCTTTTTTGATGTCCTTATGCCGTGCGGCGTAAGGGCTTTTTAAATTCTTAAAGGAGGTACACAGTTTGTCAGCTAATTTCGAAGCCAAGAAGCTGGTTGTCGAAGAGATAACCTCTAAAATTCAGGCGTCCAAATCAGTTGTATTTGTAGACTACAACAAACTGACCGTTGCCGAAGTTTCCGAACTCAGAAACAAGTGCAGGGAAGCGGGCTGCGAGTACAAAGTTTACAAAAACACGCTGGTAAGAAAGGCATTCAACGAACTCGGCTTTAACCAGTTCGACGAAGCACTTAACGGCCCCACGGCTATAGCTTTCAGCGCGGACGAAGTAACCGCCGCAAAGCTTATGACCAAGGCTGCTAAGGACTACGAAGGCAAAATCGTATTGAAGTGCGCTTTCTCGGACAACGCTTATGTTGACAAGAAGGGTGTGGAAGCGCTCGCAACCATGCCTTCCAAGGAAGAGCTCGTTGCAAAAATGCTCGGCTCTATGCAGGCGCCTCTTTCCAACTTCGCAGGCGTGCTCACCAACCTTATGTCGGGTATCGTGCGCGTGCTCAACGGAATCGCGGAAAGCAAGGCATAACATCCGTTTTTGCGGAAAAACACGGCAACTCCCGCGCCGCATAAAGCGGGTAAGGCGAGTCCCTGCCTGAACGGGGCAAAAATAAAACCATTAAAAATCGGAGGAACATTAAAATGGCAGATATCAATAAGTTTATAGATGAAATCAGCAACATGACCGTTCTTGAGCTCAACGAGCTCGTAAAGGCTCTCGAGGAGAAGTTCGGCGTGTCCGCAGCAGCTCCCGTAGCAGTAGCAGCAGCTCCCGCAGCTGAAGAAAAGACCGAATTCAACGTAGTTCTTAAAGACGTTGGCGCTAAGAAGATCGACGTTATCAAGGTTGTTCGCGGCTTCACCGGTCTCGGCCTTGTAGAAGCTAAGGCTGCAGTTGAAAAGGGTGGCGTGCTTAAAGAGAACGTTGCTAAGGAAGAAGCTGAAAAGATCGTTGCTGAACTTAAGGCTGCCGGCGCAACTGCCGTTATGGAATAATCTTTTAAGAATTAAAAAGCTTGAAAAGGCGGACGGAAGTATTTCTGTCCGCTTTTTTAAACCTCTGTGCAACTGCCGCAAGCCGCGCATAAATGCATATCTTGCGGCAGACATCTTATTTAAGTCGTTTTTTAAGTCGTTTTTTTTGTGCTGTTTTTCTGCAATTTGCACGGTTTTTCGGGTCGCTTAGGGGCTTGTTGAATTATTTTAAGTGGCAAAGCGGTGAAATTTAGCCGCCCGCGCCGCAAATCGCTTGACTGACCCGCTAAAATTAAGTAAAATACAATAGTATCAGCAAAAAATTATCAAAAAAGGATAAATTCCCTTTTAAGGCGGCAGATATGTCATTCAGAAGGTTAAAACGCGCCGTAATAGGCGTAGCCGTTGCAGCGGCAATCGGCGCTTCGGCAGCGCTTGCGGGATGCACTGTGGAAACAAATCATCCCCGCGCACAAATCACAATAGAATTCAACGGCACGGAGTACGTTCTCGAGTATACAATGTACAGGAACATGTACCCCCAGACGGTTCGCCATTTCATAGAGCTTGCAGAAGCAGGCTTCTACGACGGCACCATAATACACAACTATCAGTCCAACGACTGGTACGGCGGTGCATACTCGTATAACGGCGACGCCTATGACGAGGCTTACGAAAGCCTTGCAATGGACGATTACCTCAATAACCCCGCAAACTATCTTGAAGATGACTATATTTCGCTCTTCGAAGACGGCAAGCTTACGCCCTCGGTATTCAAGGACGGCGGCTATTCCTACGACGATAAGCAGAATATGATTCTCAACAAGGGCGATGCGCTTCCCACTCTGTACGGCGAGTTCTCCAACAACGGCCATACGGTAGAAAACGGTCAGCGCGGTTCGGAATACGGCGCGCTCAAGATGTTCTACACGGTAAGCAGCAGCGACGATAACGCCCGCGAGCAGGTTCTTGTAAACACCGACGGCGGACAGGTTCTCACCCGCGAATACTACCTCAACAGCGCCACAAGTCTGTTTGCGCTTCAGGTAGGCAGCTCGTCTTCGCTCTCCACGTCGAACTATGCAACGTTCGCATACCTTACCGACGATGATTCCGAAGCCGTTCTCGATGACCTTCGCGACGCGATAGACGATTACATCGACGACGAGTTCAGCTCCGAAAGCGATTTCTCTACAACCGTGGAAACCGAAGTTGACAGGGACGACGCTTTGCTTGTAGGACCCGTGCAGGTAACTTACACCGTTACTGCCACGCCCATCATCATCAAGTCGGTTGTAATAACCAAGTATTAATCTGCCTTTGGGCACAATAAATTTATAAAATTTCGGACGGCTTTCGCCGTCCGTTTTTTTATGTTCAGTTTTTCTCTGCTGCGTTCAAAACGCGAACAAATGCAAAAAATCTGAAAGTGTATTGAGTAAAAACTCTGCGGTTATGATTTCGCAAAAAATTTGAAAGTATTACGCAAAAAAGTTCAGTCATTTGCGTAAAAAAGTTCAGTCTTCTGCGGGATAAATATTTGTTATTAAGCCGTCCTGCATTTCGGTAATAAAATAATCTGCCCTGAACAACCTTCCGTTAACTTTCCGCAAAAGTCCCGCCGAGCGCGCACCGTACATCTTTTCGGCGGCGGAGGAGGGGGGAATTACTGCCTCGAATTCGCCGAGGTACTCTTTAAGCGCTGAGGCGCGGTCTTTCAGTTCGTCGCTTAAGTATGCCGCGCTGTCCCCGCCGTAAAGCACGCTTTCAAAAAATGCTATGTGCTCCGCGCCGCGCCCGGGTGTGCGCCGTTCGTATGTCCGCTGCCCGTTCAACACAAATTTTTCTCCGTCAAATGTATAGCTCTTTTCCGTCGTTATTGCCGCACAGCTTTTTATGTTGGCCGTTATTTCCAGATTATAGCCGCAACGGTAGCTGTCTGCCGGGCCTTCAAAAACAAGTTTTGAGCCGTTAAAAAGCGCCAGTCTTTTTTTGCCCTCAACGGCAACCAGTTTCATTCCGCCGCATTCAGCTTCTTTTATCTCGGGGCGAAAGTATTTGTCGTTCAGCGGGCATATGTTGCTTTCGCCCGCCTCGCACGCCGCGTAAATTCCGCCCAGTCGGAAAATTGTTACAAGCGTTCCGCAGGCGTAGCCCTGCGCGCATATGCTAAGCCCGCCTTTTTCGTCGTAACCGTCTATATGTATGTATTTTTCCCCGCAGGCGGTGAATACGTCGGCAAACGGGTGAGGCGCATAAAAAAAATTTTCGTCCAAATAAAAATTCAGCGGCTGAAAATTGTCGTGCGGCACAATTTCGCACATCGCGCCGCGCGCCCCGTCTATTTCAACGTACCGTTCAAAAAGGTCGATTGTTCCCGCATATTGCCCGTCCAATTTAAGTGCCGCGGGCTTTTCGGATATAAAATATACGCGCATATTTTTACTGCCTTGATTTATTTTTATATTTTAATGTATCGAATGCCGAATTTATGTCAATACACAATGTGAAACAAACATCTGTCCGCATGCTGCGCGTAAAAAGGCGCAAAGCGCGATATGTCGCGGCGGTCGGGCTTGTGTTAAAAATGCCTTGCGGCGGGAGGATATATGAATAAAATCAACGGCTATACCGAAGATGAGGCGCGCGCATTCGTTCAGTATATATATGCTGGCAGGCGCGCGGGAAGAACGCTTTCTGCGCTATTTGACGGCTATGCAAAAAAATCTGGCAGAGCCAAGGGCAGCGTGCGCAACTATTATTACGCGCTTCTGCGCAGTACCGATAACAAGGAGGTGCGCAAGCTCCTTCGCGGCACGGGGCTTAAAGCCGAACCCATACGCGCCTTTTCGGACGAGGAGACGGATAAGCTGCTTCGTTCCATTTTAACGGAAAAAAGCAAGGGCATTTCCGTGCGCCGCGCCGTTCTGAACCTTGCGGGCGGGGACGATAAGCTCATGCTCCGCTACCAGAATAAATATCGCAACGTGCTCACAAAACAGCCCGACCGCATGCAGCAGCTCATGCGCGAATGCGGAGTGGAGGACGGCGCGCGCCGCCGCGTGGAAAAGGAAATAGACGGGCTTTACGACAGGCTCGCCTCATCCTTGCGCGAGGAAAACGAGCGCCTTCAGGCGACGGTCAAAAGACTGACCGAAGAAAACGCAGTGTTAAGGCTTAAGGTAAAAAATTTACAGTAATATTTTTACAGTAATAATGCTGCGGCTGTTTCCGCATACTGTTTGTAAAGGGCGTTGAACGGGGCATATGTGCGCGTCTTTGCGCCTTAAGCCGCCTTTCTGCCCTTTGAAGGAGCAGTAGTGAAAGAATTTATTTTAGGTCTCGCCGCAGGTATGGCGGGCGGCGCAATTCTCGTCGCTAACAGCTGCAAGCTCAGAAAGATGATTAAGAAAAATCAGGACGAGCTCATGCAGAAAGCAGAATGCTATATAGACGAGCAGCTTGAAAAAAAATCTGCGCAGAGCGCCGAAAAAGGCTCTCAGCAGGATACGGCGAAGAAGAGCGAAAAGAACTGAGTTCACAATCTTTAGTGGAAGT
>CAJLLH010000076.1 GCA_905207385.1 uncultured Eubacteriales bacterium | reverse complement strand
TAAACTGCTCTTTTCTATAAAAAACAGAATATTTAAGCCATATATGCGGTTCAATTGCAAAAATGCCGCTTCTGCTTAAAGATTTATAATTTAAGATTTATGGTTTTTATGATTTGCTTAAATAAATTTTTATTAGTGCATATGAATAATTTATCACTTTAAACCGATAAATTATAGCTCAGGCATTGACAGCGTACGCGCCATATGTTATTATATTAAAAATTATGTTAAATCGGAGGGGTCAGATGTTAAAATCTTTCAAAAACCTTCTGGTAACCGTTGCCGTCGGCGGTTTGCTCATAACGGCGGTAGGCTTTGTTCCAAGCCAGTCGGCGGGGTACGATTACACCGTTGGCATAGTTCAGCTTGTGCGGCACAGCGCTCTCGATCAGGCGACGCAGGGCTTTGAAGACGGACTGCGCGAGATAATGCGCGAGGCGGGCAAGACGGTTAAAATAGACTATCAGGATGCGCAGAACGACACCGTTAACTGCTCGGTGATAGCCAATAACTTTGCCGCAAAAGGGTGCGACCTTATAATGGCAAACGCAACGGCGGCGCTTCAGGCTTGCTACAACGCAACTGCGGATATTCCCATACTCGGCACTTCGGTAACCGTTTACGACGTGGCGCTGGGTCTTGACGATTATGTAGCCGAAAACGGAACGGGCACAAACGTTTCGGGCACCAGCGACCTTGCTCCGCTTGAAGAGCAGGCGGCTATGATAGCCGAGCTTGTGCCTTCGGCGCGCAAAGTAGGGTTGTTGTATTGCTCTTCAGAGGCCAATTCCAAGTATCAGGTCGAAGAGGTCAGTCGCGCTCTTGAGCAAATGGATAAGGGATATGAGTGCACGCTTTATTCTTTTTCCGACTCCAACGACATTCAGAGCGTAGTGCAGAAAATGGTTTCGGACAGCGAGGTCGTGTACCTGCCTACGGACAACACGGTAGCTTCAAACACCCAGCTTATTTATAACATATGCACACCCGCAAAAGTGCCCGTAATCGCGGGCGAAGAGGGTATATGCAAGGGGTGCGGAATAGCCACTCTTTCCATAAGTTATTACAATCTCGGGCTTATAACCGCTCAGATTGCTACGGATATACTTCTTGAGGGCGAAGACGTTTCGTCTATACCCATAGCTTACGATGAAGCGCCCGTCCGCAAGTATAATCCCGAAATATGCGCCGAACTCGGCATAGAAGTACCCGAAGGGTACGAGGCTATCGAGACCGAATAAGGAGGTAAAGTTATGTTTTTCGACGCTCTTCCCGGCGCCATATCGTTAGGTCTTATATGGGGCGTAATGGCTATAGGCGTATTTATTACATATAAAGTGCTCGACTTTGCAGATCTTACTGTAGATGGCTCAATATGCACGGGCGGCGCGGTTTGCGCAGTGCTTATGGCGGCGGGCGTTAACGCGTGGCTTGCGGTGCTTGTGGCGGTAATTGCTGGCGCGCTCGCGGGGCTTGTTACGGGCATATTCCATACCCTTTTGGGCATACCCGCCATTCTTTCGGGCATTCTTACCCAGCTTATTTTATGGTCGGTAAACCTTAAAATAATGGGACAGGCCAACACCGCCGTAGATTCCCGCGGCAGTTACGTTATAGTAACCCAGCTTGAAGCGGGGTGGGCGATACTCATAATGTTCGGCTTCCTCGTCGTAATAGTCGGCGGGCTTTACTGGTTTTTCGGCACGGAAATCGGCTGCGGCATACGCGCGACGGGCAATAACCCCGATATGAGCCGCGCGCAGGGCATAAACGTCAGCCTCAATAAAATAATAGGTCTTATGATATCCAACGCCCTCGTCGCACTTGCGGGCGCACTGCTTGCGCAGTATCAGGGCTTTGCCGATATCAATATGGGTCGCGGCGCTATAGTAATAGGTCTTGCGGCTGTAATCATAGGCGAGGCGATAGTAACGCGCATTTCGCGCAATTTCGCCGTACAGCTCGCGGGAGTGGTGCTGGGCGGAATTATTTACTACATAGTATATCAGTTTGTAATCTGGCTGGAGCTGGACACCGAATACCTGAAGATGTTCTCTGCAATAGTCGTTGCGATCTTCCTCGCCGTGCCTTACTGGAAAAAGAAGTACTTCTATAAGTTTGCCAAGCGTCGCAAAAATGCGTCGGGCGGAACGGATATGACTTCGGGCGGTCAGCCGCAGTCTGAAAGCGGACCGCAGGGAGGTGAAGGCAATGTCTGAAAAGGTTATACTTGAACTTAAAAATATATGCAAAACTTTCAACCGCGGTTCGGTAAATGAAAAAGTTGCGCTTAAAAACCTCGACCTTACAGTAAACGAAGGCGATTTTATCACGGTAATAGGCGGCAACGGCGCGGGCAAAAGTACGCTTATGAACGCCATATGCGGCACTTTCCCCGTAGATTCGGGTACTATTATTCTGGGCGGAGCGGACGTAACCCGTCTGCCCGAATACAAGCGCGCTAAATATTTGGGAAGGGTGTTTCAGGACCCTATGATGGGCACTTCGCCCAATATGGAGATAGAGGAAAACCTCGCCCTTGCCTACCGTCGCGGCAAAGTGCGCTCGCTTATGCCCGGCATAACCAAAAAGGAAAGGGAGTTCTACCGCGAACAGCTTTCCCGCCTCGGGCTTGGTCTTGAGGACAGAATGACGGCAAAGGTAGGTCTTTTGTCGGGCGGACAAAGGCAGTCGCTGACCCTTCTCATGGCTACTTTAAAAAAGCCCGAACTTCTGCTTCTGGACGAGCATACCGCGGCGCTCGACCCCAAGACGGCGGCAAAGGTTTTAGGCTTTACCGAAGAGATTGCTGCCGAAAATAATCTTACCACGGTTATGATTACTCACAACATGATGGACGCTATCCGCTGCGGCAACAGGCTCATAATGATGCAGGAAGGCAGGGTGATTTACGACGTGAGCGGCGAAGAAAAGAAGTCGCTTAAAGTGGAGGACCTTTTGCAGCGTTTCCGCGAATCGGGCGGCGAAATCAACGACCGCATGGTTTTAAGCTGAATTTATATTACGTTAATTTATCCCCCGCGGCTGTCCGCCACATTTTAAAGGCGGACAGCCGCGGGGCTTATTTTGCGCGGGCGGTTGCCGCCCGCGCGGCTTATGCGCAACGTTATTGTTTTTGCAATAAAAAATGTAAATAATTACGTGCGTGCAACTTATTGATTTTAAGCTTTTTCGGTGTTATAATATTGCACGGAATTATATTTACAAGGAGCTTTTTTGTATGGCAGAAAAGAAGAGCAACGGACAGGCCCGCTATGATGAGCTTGCCTATGAAAAAAAGAATTATTTCGAAGTGGCTTCCGAAGAGGAGCGCACCGCTATGTTCGCTTACGCCGAAGGCTATAAAGCATTCCTCGACGCAGGCAAAACAGAGCGCGAAGCCTGCGCTTTTGCCGTTAAAATGGCGCAAGAGAACGGCTTTAC
The DNA here is from genome assembly GCA_905207385.1 of uncultured Eubacteriales bacterium. Taxonomy (GTDB): domain Bacteria; phylum Bacillota; class Clostridia; order Christensenellales; family Borkfalkiaceae; genus Coproplasma. Next base: position 2,563 of record CAJLLH010000076.1, on the reverse strand, counting down.
CGAATATAAATTCGGCGACAGCCTTTCAGCTGGCGATAAAAAATATTTTGTAAACCGCGGCAAAAGCGTCGTCATATTCCGCGTCGGCACCGAGGACCTCGAAAAGGACGGCATGCGCATAATAGCTTCGCACATAGACGCGCCCAGAGTGGACGTAAAGCAGAATCCCCTTTACGAAGAGGACGGCATGTGCTTTTTAAAGACCCACTACTATGGCGGAATCAAAAAGTATCAGTGGACAGCTATTCCCCTCGCGCTTCACGGCGTTGTCGTGCTCAGAAACGGTACCAAAGTTGAAATCAAAGTAGGCGAAGACCCTTCCGACCCCGTATTCTATATCGACGACCTTCTTCCCCATCTCGGCAGCGAGCAGATGGCGCGCGTCGGCGGCAAGGTTATAGAAGGCGAACAGCTCAACGTCGTTGTAGGCGGAATGCCTTACTCCGATAAGGACGTAAGCAAAAAAATCAAGCTTACCGTGCTTAACTACCTCAACAAAGAATACGGAATGTGCGAAGAGGACTTCCTCTCGGCAGAACTTTGCGCCGTTCCCGCATTCTCCGCGCGCGATATCGGCTTCGACCGCGCCCTTATCGGCGCTTACGGCCACGACGACAGAGTGTGCGCATACCCCGCGCTTACCGCCGTCGTTAACGAAAACAGCAGGCACACCGTGCTTGCTATGCTCGTTGACAAAGAGGAGATTGGCAGCGAAGGCAATACCGGCATGCAGAGCAAGATTTACGAAGACCTTATGGAAGATATCTGCGCCGCGCTCGGCGCTAACTTCCGCAAGGTGCGCTACGCTTCCAAGTGCCTTTCTTCCGACGTAACTGCGGCTTACGACCCCAACTTCGCAAGCGTATACGAAAAAATGAACTCCGCGCTTTTATCCTGCGGCACCTGCATGAGCAAGTTCACGGGTTCGCGCGGCAAGAGCGGTTCAAACGACGCCAACGCAGAGTTTGTGGGCGAAGTGCGCGCTATGTTCGATAAAGAGGGAGTGGTATGGCAGACTGCCGAACTCGGCAAAGTAGACGCGGGCGGCGGCGGCACGGTCGCTAAATATCTTGCAAAGCTCAATATAGATACTGTAGATATCGGCGTGCCCGTAATTTCCATGCACGCGCCCTGGGAGCTTATTTCCAAGGCAGACCTTTACAGCAACTACAAAGCGTTCCTCGCTTTCATGAAGTAAAAACAAAAAGTCAAAGGCGCCGCTTTTATGCGCGTTTGCATAAAAGCCGCGCCTTAAAAAATGTTTATTCAAATTGTTAAAATTGCGTACAAAGTAAGGTTTTTAAGCTGTATCGGCATTATGCAACTGATTATGCTATAAAAACGACATTTTGTGCCATAAGTATTGAAACGTGCGGGCTCGTATGATAAAATCACAGTGAAATCGGCGATAGGTGCGGGTCAGCAAAATAATTTTTACGGACGATGGTATGAAACTTATAAGTTTTGTGGTACCCTGCTATAATTCGCAGGCGTACATGAAGAAATGTATCGATAGTCTGCTGACCGCCGGCGAAGACGTTGAAATTATTATAGTAAACGATGGCTCTACAGACATAACCCTTAAAATAGCCAAAACTTACAGGGTGAATTTCCCTTCTGTAATCAAGGTTATAGATAAGCCCAACGGCGGACACGGTTCAGGCATAAACGCAGGTCTCAAGGAGGCGGAGGGGCTTTATTTCAAGGTCGTCGACTCTGACGACTGGCTCGACGAAGCCGCCCTTGCGAAGTTGATTTCAACCATTAAATCGCATATATCTGCGGGTCAATCGCCCGATATGTACATAGCGAACTTTGTTTACGATAAGCCCTCGGTAAACGATACATTTGTGTCGCACTACCGCAAAAAGATGCCTGCCGGCAGAATTTTTACGTGGGACGAAGTAAAAAAGTTCCATTATTCAAAAATGATGCTTATGCACGCGCTTTTTTACAAACGGGAAAAGCTTGTCGAAAGCGGCACCGTGTTGCCCGAGCATACTTTTTACGTAGACAATATATTTGCATACAAACCTCTGCCCTGCATGCAGACGCTTTACTATCTTGACGAGGACATTTATCATTATTTTATAGGCAGGTCAGACCAGTCTGTAAATATAAAGAACATAGTAAAACGTTACGCGCAGCAGCAGCTCGTTATGCGCGAAATGACGGACGCTTATACCTGGCAGCAAATAAAAAGCATGCCTAAAGGTTTAAAGCGTTATATGTGGCATAACCTTGAGGTTATAATGGTAAATACCGTGTTTTTCACCTGCGCGGACTACTCAAAGGAGCGCGTTCAGGACCTTAAGGCTTTGTGGAAACACATAAAAGAAAGGGACAAGGCGCTTTATAAAAAGCTCAGGTATTTTTCTTACGTGTCCTTCCCCATGATGTTGCCGTGGAAGTTGCGCGGATGGGTAATGACCAAAGGTTACCTGTATCTGTGCAAAAAAATCAAGCTGGGCTGACATATCACAACGTGTAAGCCTTGCGGCATATATTAACAAAGAACATACCATCTTTTTCAGATTTTACTTTATTTTTCTCCTTATACGCG
>CAJLLH010000075.1 GCA_905207385.1 uncultured Eubacteriales bacterium | reverse complement strand
TACGGCGGCGGGTATTACGACAGATATCTTAAAGACGCCCGCACTTTAAAGGTAGGTCTGGGGTATTCTTTTCAGCTTACCGAAGAATTTGAAGAAGACGGCTGGGATCAGCCGCTTGATGAATTTATATGCGAAAGGGGGATATACCGCTTTGGAAAATAACTTCGACGGCGGAAAGTCAGAAACTGGCGTGCAAAACGCTTCAGACGCGCAGCCCGAATCAGAAAAAAAGTTAAAATTTACTCCGCGCGGACAAGCCCTGCGCATACTTTACGAACTGGCAGACCTTTTGAAAGGCGCGGCGTTTCCGTTTATCGTGATGTGCGTGTTTTCAACCACGATAATACTTTTTTACGGTTTTGAAGACCTTGCCGTACAGCTTATAGCCGTAATTTTCGGCGACGGACTGCTTATAGCTTCTTTTGTGATGTTCGGCAGGCAGAACGGCGCGGCGGCGTACCGCAAATCCAGACTGAACGAGGCAAAGCGCAAGCTTGGCAAGCGCGATATGCCGCTTTTGTTCAGAACGGGCGAGTATGCGCCCTGGAAAGGTTTTGTAATAGGTTTCATAACCGCTGTTCCTTTTTTGATTTTACAGATAATAAAGTGTTTCGGCGACTATACTTTTGTTAATTTTATGCTTGAATACGCCTGCGGCTGGGCGGTTTCTCCGCTTGAAGTAATCGGCGGAATACCTCAGCCTTACTATCTTTTAATGGTAATTTTCCCCTTTGCCATTCACGGCGCGTTCTATATTCAGGGCAGATATGCCGAAAAGAAGCGTCAGGACGCAATTCAGCGCGTGGAAGATGACAAGCGCAAGGGCAAAAAGAAGCATTATTACGAAGAAAATTCTTATACCCCCGACGTGACTGTCGATATGCGCGGAACAAACAAAGGCGACAAAAAGCGCAAATGAGGGTTATCAGCGGAAAGTACAGGGGAATGGTACTAGCCGAATTCAAAGGCATGGAAATAAGACCTACTGCCGACAGGGTAAAGGAAAGTCTTTTTAATATTCTATCTTTTAAAATATCCTCTTCGCGCGTTCTCGACCTGTTCTGCGGCAGCGGAAGTCTGGGCATTGAATGCCTTTCGCGCGGGGCGCAGTTTGTTCAGTTCAACGACATTTCGCCCGACAGTATAGCCGTTTTAAACAAAAATCTTGCCCGCTTGCGCGGCGAAAATTACCGCGTTTCGCGCGGGGACTGGTCGCAGTGCCTGGCCTCGTCGCGCACGCCTTACGATATAATATTTATCGACCCACCTTATGCCGATGATTGCGGCATATCTGCCGTCCGACTTGTCGGAAAGCACCGCCTTTTGAATGCCGACGGCGTAGCCGTGTACGAGCGCGACCGCCCGTTTGAAGGTGAGGTTGAGGGACTTGAAATTACCGACGAAAGGAAGTACGGCAAAACTTATCTTACCTTCTTTTCGCCAAAAGAATAGTTATTAAGCTCATAACATATAAAGTCATATTTATATTGCGGCGCAAGCGATATAATGCCGCATATCCTGCATACAAGCGCGCGAAGATAATGCCGCGCGGGAGCAATCAATGAAGAAATGTGTTTTTGCGGGCACGTTCGACCCGCCCACATCGGGGCATAAGTCGGTAGTGGACGCCTGCCTTAAAATATTCGACGAAGTTGTGGTTGCCGTAATGGTAAATACTTCAAAAAAGCCGCTTCTTTCCGAAGATAAGCGCGTTCAGCTTTTGAAAAAGCTTTTTTCTTACAACGCCGCCGTAAATGTAGTTGTTTTCGAGGGCGCGGCTGTTGACCTTTTAAAAAAAGAAAATACCGTATTTTATGTGCGCGGCGTGCGCAACGGCATTGATTATGAGTACGAAACGGCGGACTACCTTGCAAGCAAAAAGCTTATGCCCGACCTTGTTGAAATTTATATCCCCGCCGACCAGGATAAAATTCAGATAAGCTCTACGCTCGTAAAAAATTCTGTCCGCTTCAAAAAAGAGCTGTTCGATTACGTCCCTGCAGAAATCAAAGACGATTTTTTAAAGATGCTGGAGGATGGCAATGTTTGAAAAACAGATAAGAATACCCGAACCCGAAGAAATTAAGGCAATGGTGCCTATGCCCGAAAACCTTAAAAAAATTAAGGCTGAGCGCGACGCGCTTATAACCGACGCAATAACGGGTAAAAGCGATAAAATGGTAATAATAGTAGGTCCGTGCTCCGCGCACGAGTCCGCGCCCGTCCTCGATTATGTTGAAAGGCTGGGTAGACTTAACCAAAAGGTAAGCGAAAAACTTGTCCTCGTGCCCAGAATTTACACCAATAAGCCGCGCACCAAGGGCGTCGGCTACAAGGGCATGTTTTCTCAGCCCGACCCTGCCAAGGGCGAAGATATTTTAAAGGGCATTTTAACCATACGCCGACTCAATATTCAGGCGATTGAAGCAAGCGGATTGTGCGCCGCGGACGAAATGCTTTATCCTTCCAACTACGACTATGTTGACGATATTCTTTCCTACGTCGCGGTAGGCGCGCGTTCAAGCGAAAATCAGCTTCACAGACTTGTTGCAAGCGGAATTGACGGGCCCGTGGGCATTAAAAACCCTATGAGCGGAAGCATTCTTGTAATGCTTAATTCAATTTACGCCGCGCAGAGCGGTCAGGTTTTCAAACTCAACGGCTGGCAGGTCAGAACGCAAGGCAACCCGCTCGCGCATGCCATACTTCGCGGCGCGGTGGACAGTTACGGCAACGATATCCCCAATTTCCATTACGAATTTGTTATGCAGGTTGCAGAAGGCTATGCAAAGTCTGAACTTAAAAACCCTGCCATAATAATAGACGCCAACCACTCCAACAGCGGTAAAAAGTTTAAACAGCAGATAAGAATATGCGAAGAGGTAATGCAGAACAGAATTTACGATAAAGATTTCAAAAAGATAGTAAAAGGTTTTATGCTTGAAAGCTTTATCGAAGAAGGCAACCAGAAGGATGATGTTGTTTACGGCAAATCGATAACCGACCCTTGCCTCGGCTGGGCGGATACTGAAAGGTTGCTGCTTGACATAGCAGACAAAGTCTGATTAAAAATAATGATAATTTCGCCATACTATGCGCCCTTTTGCGGGCGATATGCGGCAAAGGAGGTTGCGGTTTGTATAAAAAGGTAAGTTGTTTGGGCCCTGAAGGCAGCTACACCTGCCTTGCGGCGCGCATAATGTGTCCCGAAGCCGAACTTGTGCTATGCAATACGTTTGCACAAGTAGTGCAGTCGGTGCTTTCCGGCGCAACTCAGGCCGCGGTACTTCCCATAGAAAACACAATTAACGGCGGCGTGCTGCAGAATATGGACCTTCTTGAAAGCAATCCTTCGCTTAGTGCGGTAAAGGAATATACCCTGCGCATAGACCACCGCCTTATAACGCTTGCGGGTGCGGATAAAAGCAAAATAAACCGCATATATTCCCACAGGCAGGCTTTGGACCAGTGCGCCGAATTTCTCAACGCCAACTATCCTAAAGCCGAGCTTATTGCAGAAAATTCTACCGCGGCAAGCATTTCGTGCATACAAAGCGAAACCGACGCCGCGATTGCGGGCGCTCAGTGCGAGCGTGAGGGACTGGAAGTTTCAGCGGAATGCATTTCCGACGAAAAGAATAATTACACCCACTTTCTGCTCGTAGTAAACGGCGGGCTGCCCGAAGATTTTGTAAGCAAAAAAATTTATTTTACCCTAACCTGCAGCCATAAGCCTGGCGCGCTTTTAAAAATACTTGAAATCATAAACGATTTCGCGCTCAACATGACAAAAATAGAGTCCCGTCCCATAAAATACAGACCGGGCGAATACCGCTTTTTTATTGAAATAGAGGGCGACTATTCGCGTGAAATTGTTAAAGACGCGCTTTTAACGCTTGAACAGTCTGCGCATTCGTTTACCCTGATAGGCGCATATTAAAGCCGTTGTTTGCGGCATATATATGGGGCAATGTAAATACGGCATATATGCGGGTCAATTTTAAATGATTGCGGCATATGTTGCGCGCAGTTCAGAACGGAATTAAAAGTATGGCAAAGCACAGCGCGCCCTGAATGAACTTTACCGCTACAAATTTTGCGGGGCTTATTCCCGCTTTTGTAAGGTAGCACAGCTGTTGCAAAAGTACGCACGCCCCGCCGAAAGTTATAATAAAACCCGCAAGCGGCAATGCGTACGCACTTTCGCCCGCGGCAAGCATGGCGCATCCGCTTGTCATTTCTATAAGCCCGGCTGTTACGGCTTCTGCCGTTTTTTCGTCAAATACGCGGCTTAACAGCCATTCAACGGGGTATAAAATATATAAGTCCTGCAAAACCTGTGCGGCAGTATAAAAAAATGCAATGAACGCGCCCGCAGTAAGCGCGGCGGTTACTGCTCCGTAAAAGCTTTCTTCAAGCACGTTTCTGCTTTTTTTAAGCTCTGGCAGTTCCCCGTTGCACGGTTTGCCCGTTGCAGACATAACAAGCGCTGTTGCAGCTACGGATATTATGTGCGCAGCAAACAGTTTCGCACCGACAGCTCCGTCGCCGAACATGTTTGCTCCTACCGTGCCTATCATAAAAAGCGGACCGGATGTGGTGCAAAGCGCGGCAAGCTTTCGCGCTCCTTGCTTGTCGGTAATGCCTGAAGAGTACAGCATGTAAATTGTGCGGCTGCCTGCGGGGTAACCTGACGAAGCGCCCATAACAAAACACGCTGCGGCGCACGGCGGTAGTTTTACGGCGGCGCATGCGCGCGACAACGGCGAAGATATTTTGGCGGTAAGTCCGGTATTTACAAGCAGAGCGCACACCACCATAAAAGGAAAAAGCGACGGTAGCACGCATTGCGCCCAAAGCGCTATGCCTTCGGCGCAACGCTCTATGTATACTTCGGGTCGCGCTATAAGGGCGGATGAGAATACGGCAAGCATAATAAAGAGCAATGCGTACGCAATTTTACGCTTTATGTTGCCTTTTTTTCTTGAATTTGATTTGGCCTTGCCGTTTTGAATATCTTGTTTTTCTTTTCGGCAATTTTTGCGGCGCATGCCGCTATCAGCACAGAATAAAGTCATCATTAAAAATTACTGTAAAAACGGAGAAATTATGAGTAAAAAATTAGGTTTGGCGCTCGGTGGCGGCGGTGCCCGCGGCGTAGTGCATATTGGTTTTTTAAAGGCGCTTGAAGAAGAGGGGTTAAAACCTTACTGCATTTCCGGTACTTCTATGGGTGCGGTAGTTGGCGGAAGCTATGCCTGCGGAATACCGATAGATGAAATCCGCGACATTATTTTAAACCTTAAAACTATGGATATTCTGGATATCAACGCCCTGCCTTTTTCAAGACTGAGCATTCTGCGCAGCAATAAGCTCCAGAAGCTTCTCATAAAGCATATCGGCGATAAAAAGTTTGAAGACCTTGAAATGCCCTTTTCCTGCACGGCGGTAGACCTTTACACCGAACAGCTTTATGTTTTCAGGGAAGGCAGCGTTGCTACGGGCGTGCAGGCTTCGGCGTCCATACCCGCAGTATTCAAACCGGTAGAATATAACGGAATGTTCCTTCTGGACGGAGGCATTCTCTGCCGCGTTCCCGTAAGGCAGACAAAGGAGCTCGGCGCAGACGTTGTTGTAGGCGTTGATGCCATAAAGTGCACGTCTGAGCCTGTAAGCAAAGTGCCCAATATGGTTTCTATGCTGATTCGTGTTTTCGATACGCTGGATAATCAACTCGTTCGAATGGAGCGCGCAGAGCCTGACTATCCTTGCGACCTTCTTCTTGAACCTGAAATGAAGGGCGTAAGCCAGTTTCTTGTAAAAAATCTGGATAAGGCTTACGAAGAGGGCTATCAGCTCGGCAAAGAAAATGCTGATAAAATCCGCGAACTTCTTGCCGACTGACGAATACTATTAGTTTTATATGCGCGGCTTAAGCCGCGCTTTAAAATTTGTAAATTTTATCAGCTTGGCTGTTTATTTTGTAAATTATTCCGACGGGCTATCCGTCTTTAAATATGGATTTATTTGATTTCAACGGAAACGAAGAGGGCGCAAAACCGCTTGCCGAGCGAATGCGCGCCAACAACTTAAACGAATTTATCGGTCAGTCGCACATAGTGGCT
>CAJLLH010000074.1 GCA_905207385.1 uncultured Eubacteriales bacterium | reverse complement strand
CCCTCTGGCAGTGCGGGCACGCACAACGGAATGCGCTCCATAGTTTCTGAAATAGGCACTCAGAATTTTGCGCGCATAAGAATAGGCATACGCGACAGCGAGGTTAACATACCCATAATGAACTACGTTTTGTCTGAAGTGAGAAAAGAGGACTACGAACTGTTCATATCCTCCTGCGGGCGCGCCGCCGACGCCGCGATAGAGCTTGCCTCGGGCAGAACGGTAGACGAGGTAATGACAGCTTTCAACGGCTGAAACACTTTTGTATCAAAAACAACCGCCGCGCAAAATAAATAAAACTGCGGCGTTTTCGGGTAACTTTTTTGAAAAAAGGTTTCTTTTCTTACGAAAATTTAAGCGGGGATTATATATCCCTCGGTAACGATATCCGCCTCGGCGTGCCGACGGCGGTTTTCGGCGTGTCTGAACCGCACAAATATCTTACCGCGGCGCTCTGCCGCGGCAATCTGCTTTACATAACTGCGGACGCCGTGTCTGCGGGCAAAGCGGCGCAGTCGCTTTCTACTCTGACGGGGGAAGAGGCGGTGCAGCTTACTGCAAAAGACGACGTGCTTTTGTATAAGGAAGCCGTTTCGCGCGATATGCTGTTTTCCCGCCTTACCGCCGCAGAAAAAATTTATTCGGGCGCGCGTATCGTCGTGTGCGACATAGAGGCTGCAATGCAGCTTTTCCCCGCGCGCAGCCAGTCGCTCACGCTTTCGCTCGGAAGCGATTATGACTACGCTTCGCTGCCTTCAAAGCTCGTTTCCATGGGCTATACCCGCGAATACGAGGTAGAGGCAAAGGGCGGTTTCGCTGTCCGCGGAGACATACTCGATATATTCCCCATAAATTCCGAAAACCCCGTTCGCATCGACTTTTTCGGCGACACTGTGGAAAAAATCCGCCCGTACGACGCCGTTTCGGGCGAAAGGCTGGCGGAAACTTCTTCTGTAAAAATTGTATGCGCAACCGAAGCGGTCATATCCGAAAAAGATATTCCCGCAATACGCAAGGCGCTTTCCCAGGGGCTTAAAAATTTCCCCGATATAAAAGCTTTCGGCAGAGCCCGCGCCATTGCGGACGACATAATTTCAAAGGCGGAGGGCGGCGCGCCGTTTGCCGGCGCAGCTTACCTTATGCCCGTCATATCGCCTGAATGCACGCTGTTCAGCGCGCTCGATAAGGGCACTACAATTTTCTTTGACGAATGCAAACTCATACACGACAGAATTGAGGGCATTTATTCCGAGCACGAAAACAGGTTCAAAGAGCTTAAAGCGGGCGGCGAAGCTTTCGATTTTTCCTTCAATCAGCTTATACCGCAAGAGTTGTTCTATGAATATCTCGCCTCTTTCCGCGCCGCGTCGTTGCAGACGTTTTTCGGCAGTACTTTCTTTTTTCAGCCGCTTAAAACTTATACTCTGCGTTCGACGCCCGCGCCCTCCTATCTGAACGTATTCACCGACCTTATAACCGACGCCCGCAACTGGATAAGGGGCGGCTACCGCATGCTCGTGTTCAGCGGTTCGGCTTCGCGCACGGAAAAACTTACTCAGACGTTTATAGACGAGGGACTGCCCGTCAATCCCGTCCCCGATAACCTTAACGCGCTGAGGGGAATAGCCGTATGCTCGGAAGAGCTCCCCCGCGGACTTGTGCTGCACGAATGTAAGCTGGTTATTTTAGGCAGCGGCGATCTGTATACCAAATCGGCGGTAACCCGCCGCATACGCCGCAGGCGCGGCGATATGTTCACCGCTCCCGAAATAGGTCAGTACGCCGTTCACGAAAAGCACGGCATAGGCAAAATAACCGGCACTCAGAAGATAGAAACTACCGACGGAATAAAGGAGTATATATCCATAGAATATAAGGGCGGCGACGTGCTTTACGTGCCCGTAGAGCAGATGGATATACTTTCAAAGTACGTCGGACAGGATAACCCCGCGCTTTCCAAAATAGGCGGCGCAGACTTTGAAAGGGTAAAGGAGCGCGTTCGCCAGTCCATAAAGAAGATGGCGTTCGATTTAAAGCAGCTTTACGCCGAAAGAAGCGCCAGAAAGGGGTATTGCTTCCCCGAAAACGCCGTTATGATGCAGGAGTTCGAGGATGCGTTCCAATATGAAGAAACGCCCGACCAGCTCAGTTCCATAGCCGAAATAAAGGCGGATATGTGTTCGGACAAAGTAATGGACAGACTTTTGTGCGGCGACGTGGGCTACGGCAAAACGGAAGTAGCGCTCCGCGCGGCATACCTTTGCGTGCTTGGCGGCAAACAAGCCGCCATAATGTGCCCCAGCACCATACTTTCCGAACAGCACTACAATACCGCTTGCGCGCGTTTTGAAGAATTCGGAGTGCGCGTTGAAAAGCTCAACCGCTTCAAAACGCCCAAAGAACAGCAGAAAACGCTGAAAATGCTCGCCGACGGCGATATCGACGTAATAATAGGCACGCACAGGCTTCTTTCCGAAGATGTTAAATTTTACGACCTCGGGCTTTTGGTTCTCGATGAAGAGCAGCGCTTCGGCGTAGAGCACAAGGAAAAGATAAAGCACATCAAAAACGATATAGACTGCCTTACGATGACGGCTACGCCCATACCGCGCACCTTGCACATGTCGCTTTCCGGCATAAGGGATATAAGCACCATAAACACTCCCCCGCAGAAGCGAATGCCCGTTCAGACTTATGTTGTTGAAGAGACGGAAACTTTAATCCGCGACGCGTGCGTGAGGGAACTTTCTCGCGGGGGTCAGGTTTTCATTCTTTATAACAGGGTGGAAACGATTTCGACTTTCGCGGGCAAAATTGCGGAAATAGTGCCCGAAGGCAGAGTATGTTACGCCCACGGAAGAATGGATAAAGACCTTCTGGAAGGCAATATGATGGCCTTTTATAAGGGCGAAAAGAACATACTTGTAACCACAACGATAATAGAAAACGGCATAGACCTGCCCAATGCCAACACCATAATCGTAATAGATTCCGACAGGCTTGGCATATCGCAGCTCTATCAGCTCCGCGGCAGGGTGGGCAGAAGCAACCGTCTTGCTCAGGCTTACTTTACTTTCAAGCCCGAAAAAGTTATGACGTCGGATGCCGCCGCGCGCCTTAAAGCAATAATGCAGTTTACCGAGCTCGGTTCCGGCTTCAAAATTGCAATGCGCGACCTTGAAATAAGGGGAGCGGGCAACGTTCTGGGCGCAGAACAGCACGGACATATGGATAAAGTCGGTTACGAGCTTTATTCCAAGATGCTCAAAGAGGAGATAAGCGGCGAAAGCTACATGCCCGCCGAACTGGATATAAAGGCGACGGCGTATATTCCCGAAAATTATATAGAATCATCCGCGGGCAGAATGGACTGCTACAAGCAGATAGCCGAAATAAGAACGGTGGCGGACTACAAGCGCGTTTGCCTTTCCGTGGAAGAAAACTACGGACCTATGCCCGACGAGGTGCTCAACCTTCTTATCATAGCTGTAATGAAGGCTTACGCCGCGAAGTTTGCGGTATCGAAAATAGCCGTAAGTTCCAAGCAGGCATACTTTGAATTTGCTTCGCTTTCAGCCCTTGCAGACAGAAAACTGCGTGCGGCAATGGACGAATATGCAAGCGAAATTCAGGTGTCGATGACAACTTCTCCCAGAATTATCTTCGGTTTAAGAAAAAATCCCGCAAAGACTATGCTTGAAATGACAAAATTTTTAAAATTTGCGGCAAGTTTCACCTAAAATTTAGAAAAATGATTTGCTATACCGACGAAATTATTATATAATGATAAAGTATTTGCGCATAGGTTGCGCATAAGACGCAGGCTAAAACATTGCGGAGAAAACTTTGATGAAAAAGAAATACAAATTCTTATCTTTACTTATGGCCGCTTCGGTCGCATGCACGGCAACGCTTGCCGGTTGCTCGCTCGTTTCTGCGGACGCTCAGGAAGACATGCAGCAGGTTATCGCAGAAGTTGACATAAGCAAATCCGGAAAACTTGAAGACGATCTTGCCGACTATGCCGGAGCAATAACTTCCAGCACGGCCATCTACAAGCGCGAGCTCATCGCTTACTTCCTTAACTCTGGTTCTACGCTCATTCAGAGCGGCAGCACTTACGGCGAAGCATTCGAAACGCTTGCAAACACGCTTGTAAACAACGAAGTGCTTATTCAGTACGCTACTCTTGCAACCCTCAAGAGCATAGTGGAGGATAAGTACAACAATCTTACCACTGCTTCCGCAGCGGTTGAATGGTTCAACGCATTCAAGACCGATGCCGAAAGATACGAAGCCCTTCTTGCATATCAGGCAGAAAAGGACGACTATACCGGCAACGACGACGTAAACTACGCTTACTATGTAAAGTATTCGCTTATGCGTTCGCTCAACTCTTCCATAGACAGCTATGAAGAGAGCAACCTTAAGGCAGATACTTCTTCCGATACTTCCACGGCAACCGTACCCGGCGGCGTGGATACCGAAACAGAATTTTATTATCCCATAAAAGACGGCGAGCTTGATTATGACGTTTATACGGGTTATGGCAGCTACATCCTTGAAAACAGCGGCATTTACAAAGACGATGCTGTAGAGGGTACAACCCTTTGGACAAGGCGCCAGGCTTACAACGATTTCATTCAGGTGCTCGATGCCAACTATCTCATAAAGGAAGAGGATAACATATCCAACGTTTGGGAACTCAGCTACGTTCAGGACGAATATGTTAACCTTATGCGTCAGCAGCTTCTTTCCAACTTCTACGACCTTTACGAAAACGAGCTTGAAGCCAGCATAGAGGATAACGAGTACTCGTATATCACCGAAAGGTATAACGAGATGATTTCACAGCAGAAAGCAAACTACGACACCTCGTCCGCTAACTTCGAAACGGCTATGGGCAGTATGTCGGATACTTCTTTCGTGCTCTATGCTCCCGAAACCAAGAACGATAACAAGTTCGGCTACGTTTACAATATTCTGCTTCCTTTCTCGTCGTCGCAGACGGCACAGCTCAGCGACCTTTCTTCCAAGCTCAGCAACGACGCCATAGATGAAGACGAGTACTACTACAGGCGCAACCTTCTGCTTCAGAACGTAACCACGACCGATCAGCGTTTGGCTTGGTTCAACGGCGGCGTTGACTACAGCTTTAATGCAGACGAAAGCGGATTCAAGGCAGGAACTGCGGCTTCTGAGGACGGCAAAACCTACTACAACGGCGGCGATTCTGACCGTAACATACTTTTCTTTGAAGATAACCTTACAAACAGCGACAGGTATGAGAGCCTTGAAAAATATCTCGGCCTTTACACCTATAACGGTACAGCTGTAAAGAACGAAGACGACACTTATACTCTTGTTCCCAACAAGCTCAACATTGACGGCGTTCTTTCCGAATTCAAAAACTATATAGGTTTTGTTCTCGGCGACGACAGCGCTGCAGAATATCAGATTACCGAAAACTACTTTACCAAGCCTGAAGACGGCTACACGATAGGCGGAACTGGCAAAGATAAAGACGATATCGATTACTCCAAGTTCATCTACGCTGCGGGCAAGGTAAACTTCGGCGAGTTTGTCGCTTCCGACCTTCTCAACGAAGATTCCGATTATTACAAGGTTCTCAGCGCGGTAAACGAACTCCAGTACGCTTACACCACCGATACCGCAGTACTTTCCGAGTATGTTGGCTACAGTGTGAGCGCTTATTCAACCAGATACATCAAAGAATTTGAGTATGCCGCACAGGAAGCCATAAGAAACGGCGTAGGCAGCTTTGCAGTTTGCGCAGGCGACTACGGCTGGCACCTCATATATGTAAGCTATGTATTTGAAGGCGGCAGCGTTTACGGCAGCGAGCTTGACTGGGCAAACAACATTTCCGTTAAGGGAACGTTTGAGTACGAATTCTATAACTCAATCAAGTCTTCCGACCTTGAAAATGCTTCGACAAGGCTTCAGAGCGACCTGCTTCAGTCACTTTATCAGACCGATAAGTCGGTAAAAGTATATGAGGACAGGTACAGCGACCTTACAAGCATTACTACCAGCACAGGTTCAAGTTCCAGCTCAAGTTCCAGCTCTTCGGGTTCAACGAGTTCTAACTGATAAGAATAATTAAGGCCGCGCCAAA
>CAJLLH010000073.1 GCA_905207385.1 uncultured Eubacteriales bacterium | reverse complement strand
CCGCGTTTTTAACAGTTGTTAATTGACGCGGATATATGCCGCAACCACCACTTATTTACAATAAAAAAAGGCGGCTTTTGCCACCCTTTTATGTGAATTATTGTCCGCTCAGTAAATCGCGGTTAAGACGCGCTATTCGGCGTTCTATGTCGTTATTGCGCTTTCTGAGTTCGTCTATTGCGCGCTTGTACGGTTCGGCCTTTTTAAGCTCTTCGTAAGCAAGGCGCTGATATTCGTTGGCTTTAGCCTGATAAACTTCCGCACCGCGCTGTTGCTCCTCCAGCTTTTCATTCAATTGCTGTTGCTCGCGCCTTAAACGCTCTATCTCTTCGGGTATATTTTCAACTTTCATATTTATCCTCCCGTGTTTACGTGCGGAATATGCCGCATTTTGCTTTTGCCATGCTGCAACGCTGCAACCGCGTGCAAGGTTTGTTACAGTAATTATATCATAAGTGCGCTCCGATTACAATAGCAGATTATATAAACACAAATTTTTGCGCCGCAACATTTCAATTATATTAATTTTATAAAGGCACAGATAAACCTAAATTCAGTACAGCGGTGATTACAACATATATATATTCATTTGGTTTACAAATTAGGCACGCCGCGCGCCGCATAATTTAAGTTGACAATTTTACATTTAGGCTTTAAAATAAATCAAGCAGCCAAAAATTTTAGCAAAATAATATATTGACACGCAGATATGGCGGAATTGGCAGACGCGTCGGACTTAGAATCCGATGGGCAACCTTGCAGGTTCAAATCCTGTTATCTGCACCAAAAAGCGGAAGGCGGTTACGCCTTCCGCTTTTTGGGTATAAGTTTGTAACTTAACAAGATTTGAGGGCTAATTAAATTTGTTGCGCGCCGCGCGCCGATTAATAAAAAAGAATTATTTGCTTATAGTTTTGCCGAATATTGCATTGAGGGGCAGAAAAAGCGTAGAAACCGACACAATTGTGCATACCGTCTGCGGTGCTAGGGCAAGGAATGAGGCAAAAAAGTAAGCCGCAGCACTTTCGGAAAACAGTCCCCAACCCATAAAAAGCGGGGTGATAAAGTCGTCTAAAAGTGTAAAGCATACCGTAAAAATTGCCGCCGCCGACGTTACCACCACTACTATCAGCGTGCTTTTGCTTTTAAGCTTTCCGCGCTTCTGCATAACAAACACAGTATTGAACACAACGAGCATAGCGCAGGAAAGCCCGAAAATTATCCACAGCAAAGTTTTTACTATTACAACCGAAAGGCGCGAAATTTTTAAAAAATTGGTAGCGGCGCACAGTCCGCAGCCTATTGCAAGCAAGGCAATAACAAAATTTACTATCACCGCCGCCCAGACGGGAAAATTTTCGTAAACCTCCCTTTTAACGCTTCCCAAAGCGCCGAAAGTGAGAGCAAAAACCGTGTAATAAATAAGGTAAAGCACTATCACGTTGGGCACAAAGCCCGCAATAAAACACCTCAGCAGTGAAAACGAAATTGCAGTAAGCGCCCCCGCGCGCCTGCCGTAGGTGAAGGAAAAGCTTAATAAAAGCACGGTTACCACTTCCACCCCGGACACGAACGACAAAGCAAGCTGCCCGCCTATAAGGAGCGCGCACATAACGGCAACCGCCGCAATTTCTTTTGCGGGCGAAATTCTGCCGCGGTTGTATTCGATTTTTTTCACGCGGCACACCTCCCGCCTTCTTGCTTAAAATTCTGCACAACGCAAACGTACAGTTGACTTTAAAAAGCCAAAGTTTTATATGCTTGATTTAAACTGATTACCAGCTGGTATGCTGATAAACGGCGGCGTATGTATAGCCTTCTACTACGGGCATCTCTTCCACGCCGTAAACGCAGCTTGCCAGAGTTTTACCTTCATACTCGTAAGTGCCCCATTCGGCATTGGCGTAAGTTACTCCGTCAAGCTCAGTAAGGTCGGCATAGAACATCCAGTAGTCGCCGGAATTGGTACCGGAAACGTTTTCCTTGCCGTTAATTGATGTAACCATACCGTCGGCAATAGTGTAAGTTATAAGTCCCTCTTCAACAAGTCCGTCGAAATAATCTTTTACAGACATATCGGAAGAAACCTCGGGCGCAATAAACATAACAAGCTCGTCAGTGTTTTCTACCAACGTGTACTTTTCCGCCGTACCTGAAGTGCATGCCGAAAGCCCCGCAATTGCAGCAATCACAGAAATTGCGCATGCCGAAATTAAAATTTTCTTTGTCATAATATGTTCTCCTTTTATTTAATGCAAATTTAACTTTACAAAATCACTTATTTATGCATATATAACTTGTTATATTGAATTTACTAAACTATTTTTTGTAAATAAAAAAAGCGCCGTTATCCAATCTGAAAGGATAAAAGGCGCACCCAAACATCCGCAAAACGCAAAAATCTGATTACAACAGCGGGTATGCAAAAACATAATGCCTCAGGCAATAAAAGATAGCAAAACCGCCGCAACGGATTATGTTGCGGATAAATAGTGTATGCCTTTCCGCATCCCCTCGGAAACGCAAAACAAAAAGCGCAAGCGGCAGGTCTTCCGGCTTACAACAGCGGTTTTATGCGCGCTTCCCTTCCCACTTCAAAGCAGTGAAAAGCGTGCGCCGCTGAAACGGCAGCGGGGGCTGCGGGGCAATTGGCCCAGACTTCCCTATTAAACGCCCTTATCTTATCGGGGCGTGCCTGCATGCGCCATTGAGTTTTGTATTATTTTATAAATTAAGTTAACTTTTGTCAAGCGAAACGCCGCATACGGCAATTTCAGCCAGGTATAAAGCCGCGTTTGCCCGCGTAAAATTATTAAAGCGGTTAAACGTTGACAGCCGCATTGCTTATATGCTAAAATTTTTGTGTTCATATATAAACATATGCAAATGCGCATACGCACATTAGTTATAAAGCCGCACGGCTACGGTGATTGAATGGAATTTGAAGAGAGCGATAAAAATACACGCAAAGACGACGATTGCGCGACTGACGAAACTGCAGGCAGTAAAAAGACAAATATTGCCGAGGCAAATTCATTGCCAAGTTCAGTTTCCGTCAGCGAAACTTCTGATATGGGAGCTGCTGAAAACGCAAAAGCCGCAAACGACAATTTTGGCAGCGCTGACCTAAAATACAAAAGCCCGAAAGACGCCGCTATGGGCGGAGTGTTGGGGCTTTTTATCGGACTTGCAGTAATAATACCAGGAGTAAGCGGTTCGGCTGTGGCAATAATTATGAAGCTTTACGAAAAGCTTCTGTATGCCATAGGCAATATTTTCCGCAATTTCAAAAGCTGTTTAATTTTTCTGCTGCCGATTGCGGCGGGCGCGGTAGTCGGATTTGTTCTCGGATTCTTTGTAGTAAAAACATTGCTGGACTTAATGATGTTCGCGGTAGTCGCGCTTTTTGCCGGTCTTATGCTGGGAGCATTCCCTTCAGTAACGGACGAAATAAAAAGTGAAAAGCACACTCCGCTGAGAATAATTCTGTTTATCGCGGGGCTGCTTATACCTATAGCCATATCGCTTACGGCGGTATTTGCGGGCGGCGGACGTCAGAGTCTTGAAAATCCTCAAGCGTTGCAATATCTGCTTTACTTTGTTCTTGGTTTTGCGGTAGCGCTTACTCAGCTTGTACCCGGGCTCAGCGCCACGGCGCTGCTTATGACGACGGGTCACTACGTGCCCCTAGTTGAATCGGTAAGCCTTACTTACTGGCAGAACAACCCCGAAATTTTTGCCGTTTACGCCTGCCTTATTGCGGGGTTTGTTGCGGGACTTTTATGCTTTGCCAAACTTATAGGTCTTTTGCTTAAAAAATGGCGCGCGGCGACGTTCCACGCCGTTGCGGGACTTGCGCTCGGTTCTGCAATTACAATGTTTTTCAACCCCGAAATGTACGCGGAATATCTTAAATGGGCTGGCGGAGAAAGATTCGGGCCCGACCTGCTTTTCGGCACGCTGCTTTTTATTGTCGGCGTTGCGATTGCATACGTATTTGTAAGAATTCAGCGAAAAAAAGCGTTACCATTAAAGAAGTAACAGTTAAAGCGGCGCGCCTGCAGTCCGGCAGGCGCGCCGCTTTATTTACGCATTCTTTTTATTCCACGGGCGAACATCTCCGCTTGCCTTGAAGTTATACACGGGCACAATTCGCCTTACAATTTCAGCCGTCTCTGTAATATTGCCCTCTATATCTTTAAGACTTTTATATGCCATAGGACTTTCGTCCAGCGTATCGGCACCTACAGACGTAGTGTAAATGCCCTGCATCTGCTCGCGGAATTCTTCCACCGTAAGTTTTGCCTTAGCCTCGCCGCGGCTCAAAATTCTGCCCGCACCGTGAGGAGCGGAATAATTCCAGTCGGGATTGCCAAGCCCGCGGCAGATAAGCGAACCATCGCGCATATTGATGGGGATAAGCAACCTTTCGCCAAAGCGGGCAGATACTGCACCCTTCCTTAAAATGCCGCTTTCGGTATCTATATAGTTATGAATGGTTGTAAAACTGTCGGCAACGGTAAGCCCCATAGCGCGCATTATATCTCCGGCAATCGCCCTTCGGTTGACCCCCCGCATATGCCTGAACTATGTACATATCGTGCAAATAGTTTTCAAGATTTTTCCCTGTAAGATAAGCCATATCGCGCGGGATATCGTATTCGGCGCGGACGGCGGCAACAGCCGCAGGTATTTTGTCTGTATTGCCGCTCAGGGCTAACGAGGCGGCATCCTCCCTTATCTTTTCTTCGCGCTCGGCGCATAAAGAAGCATATGCAAGTCCCTGATAGTACTTAGCGACCTCCGTGCCCAAATGCCTGCTGCCGCTGTGAATTACAAGATAAAGTCTGCCGTCTTCGTCCCTGTCCACCTCAATGAAGTGGTTTCCGCCTCCAAGCGTGCCAACGCTGCGCCTTGCCAGGTCAAGGTCAGCCTTATCGCGGCAAATAAGTTGGTCTATGCGTGTAAATTCAGCCATACTATGGGGGCAATTGCGCACATTAAGTCCCGACGGGATGTTATTGCGTATGAAATTATCAAGCGCGGCAAAATTAATTTCGCGCTCTTTGAGCTCTGCAAGAAACATTCCGCACCCGATATCCACGCCGACCATAGCGGGCACGACAGCGCGCCCCACCGTCATGGTAGTGCCTATCGTACACCCCGCGCCGGCGTGAACGTCGGGCATGATGCGTATTTTGCTATCGGCAAAGGGCGCAAAATTGCACATAGCCGCAACCTGTTCTTCTGCGCTTGGCTCAATTACGTCAGTAAAAATTTTTGCAGTGTTATATGTACCTTTTATAATCTTCATATCCTTCACCTCTTTAATCCCTTTAATTCAACTTCTGTTTTGCTTGTTGCATTTTAATTATACTATTCAATTTAAGTGCTGTAAATGCGCAGTTTATTTTAATTTTAAGACCCCCTAATATTTAATATAATCAGAATAATATTGTCTTTTTTAACTTAAAAATGCGGTAAAATAGTTTTATTACACTATTGAAAACGACCCCTTTTTATGGTATAATATTGCCATGGACAAAATAAAAATATACCTTCCGCAGAAAATTGCGGACATTTTAGACAAAGATGCCGAAGCTTTTGAATTTTTTAAGCGCGACGGCATAACGATTAACAGAAACGCTTTGCTTACAAAGCTTATATTAAACTACGGGGAAGCTTTCGCGCGGGAAAGAAACAGACTTACTGCCGTAATAAGGTCGCACTACGATTGCGCGGAAATATCCGATGAAAAAGCGGCAGAATTATGCGCTGAGATAACCGAAACGTTGTACGCGCGCGAAGACGGTGAAAGAAGGCTTGACGCCGTTATTTCGCTTAAGCCAACAAGCCTTTCGCAAAGCGCCATTGAATATACCGAAAATTATCTGCTTGACGGAAGAAGCCTTTCGGAATACTTCCGCGGAATGATAACCTCCTACGCCTCGCTCCCCCAGGACAGGCGCGAAACAATTATATTCAGGCCGCAATATGAGGCAATCAAAAGGGCGATTGCAGAAAAAAAGAAGGTATTTATAACAACAATGCGCGACAAGGGTTTTGAAATTTCGCCATACGAAATAGTCAGCTCTAAAGAAGAGATGCATTTATACGTTATAGGCATGCGCGGCGGAAGCACCACGTTCAGACTTTCGCGCATAACAAGCGTAAAAATATTAGGAGCAGATGCCGAAATTACCGATGAGCAGGTGAAAGTTGCCCTTAAAATGATTAAATACGGACCACAATTTTATTACGGTACAAACGAAGAAGAAGTATGCGTCAGCCTTACTCCGCGCGGAATGAAAAAATGGAAAAGCATTTATGTGCACCGCCCGCTCCCCGACAGAATTGAAGGCAATTTAATGTATTTCAATTGTTCGCACATACAGATTATACAGTATTTTCTGCGCTTCGGAGCTGACGCGGAAATTTTATGCCCCGAATATATGAGGCGCGAACTTAAGAACTTTTACACA
>CAJLLH010000072.1 GCA_905207385.1 uncultured Eubacteriales bacterium | reverse complement strand
GCTTATCTGCCGCGCGGCGGGGATTAGCAATTTTTATAAACATTAGATAATATGCAGAACGTAAAATTTAAGGTAATGCGTTTCGTCGGCGCACAAAAGCGAAGGGTGGTCGGGCGCCTGAGTTTTTACCTCGACGCTGCGCACGGTGCGCCCGCTTTCCTTGGCGGCTTCGGTGAGCATTCGTTCAAACAAGGTCTGCGTCATATAGTGAGAGCACGAGCATGTTATTAAAAATCCGCCGCTTTTTACAAGCTTCATTCCCTGAATATTTATGTCTTTATAACCGCGGTAAGCGTCTTTGACTTCGTCGGCAGTTTTGCAGAAAGCGGGAGGGTCAAGAATTACCAGGTCGAAGGTTTTTCCCTGCTTTCTGAAATCGCGCAAAAGCGCAAATGCGTCGCCGCATACAGTGCTTATATTTTTAAGCCCGTTAATTTCCGCATTTTTCAAAACGCTGTCGAGGGCGGGCCGGGAAACATCGCAAGCCGTAACGCTGCGCGCGACAGTTGCGCAGTTCACAGTAAAGCCGCCGCTGTTGCAGAAGCAGTCGAGCACGTCTCCGTCTGCGGCGTATCGGCGCGCGGCAAATCTGTTTTCCTTCTGGTCGAGGAAGTAGCCAGTCTTCTGACCATTCTTCACGTCAACAAGCATTTTAAGCCCGTTTTCTTCGATCTCCACAAGGTCGGGCACTTCGCCATACAGCACGCCTTTAACTTCAGTCAAACCTTCCTTTTTCCTTAAAGCGACGTCGCTGCGCTCAAATATTCCTTTCGGCGAAAATATTTCTGCAAGGCATTCGGTAATAAGCTTTTTGCGCATATCCACGCCGAGCGATAAAAATTGCACGGCAAGGTAATCGCCGTATTTATCCACGATAAGGGCGGGGAGGTTATCTGCCTCGGCAAATACAACGCGGCAACAATTGCCGTAGCCGAGCTTTACGCGGTATTGCCACGCCTCTGTCAGCCGCCTTAAATAAAATTCTTTATCGTCCGTATCGTTGCCGCGGATAAATATCCTCACGAGTATTTTCGAGGCATGATTTATGTAACCCTTGCCTATAAATTTGCCGTCGGAGGAAAATACCGAAGCGAGCGAACCGTTTTTGTCTTTGTCCTCTATGCGGGCAACTTCGTTGGCGTAAACCCAGCTGTGCCCTGCAACAATTCTTTTTTCTTCGTTCTTTTTAAGATAAATTTCGTAAGCCATGTTTTTAGTTTACCAAACGTTGAGCTCAAATGCAATTATAAAAACAAATATAATTGCTTTTTGCAATTAAAAATGTT
Organism: uncultured Eubacteriales bacterium; assembly: GCA_905207385.1. Classification (GTDB taxonomy): domain Bacteria; phylum Bacillota; class Clostridia; order Christensenellales; family Borkfalkiaceae; genus Coproplasma. The sequence goes on along the minus strand of CAJLLH010000072.1, from coordinate 5,214 downwards.
AAACTTTATGCGATATGAAAAAACTATTAAAATATCTTGTAAGTTACAAGAAAGAGAGCGTGCTCGCGCCGCTTTTCAAATTTCTGGAAGCGTGCTTCGAGCTTATTGTTCCGCTTGTTGTTTCAGCCATAATCGATAACGGCATAACGGGCGGAAGGGGCACTACATATATAATAGAAATGTGCCTTATATTAGTCGCTCTCGGCGCAGTGGGACTTGTCTGCGCAGTCTTTGCTCAGTACTTTGCGGCAAAAGCCGCGGCAGGTTTCGCCAAATATTTAAGGCGCGACCTGTTCAATAAAATGCAGTCGCTTTCATACTCCGAAATAGACAGACTTGGCACTTCGCGCATGATTACCAGAATGACCAGCGACGTAAACCAGGTTCAGAGCGGCGTGAATATGGTTCTGCGCCTTTTCATGCGCTCGCCCGTCATAGTTTTCGGCGCAATGATTTGCGCATTTTTAATTGACGCGCTTGCCGGCGGAATTTTTGCCATAGCAATCGCCGTGCTCTGCGTCATAATTTTCGGCATACTGCTTGTTACGATACCGCTTTACAGGCGCGTGCAGGGCAACCTTGACGGCATAACCACGTATACCCGCGAATCGCTTACAGGCGCAAGGGTTATCCGCGCATTCTGCAACGAGGACAAGGAAATAGCCGCATATAACAAACAGAATGCCGCCCTTAAGCATTCCCAGACTTTCGCAGGCTGGGTTTCCGCACTGATGAACCCGCTCACTTACGCGGTAATCAACATCGGCGTTATCGCGCTTTTATATACAGGCGCACTCAAAGTTGACGCGGGCACTCTGTCTACGGGCGACGTAGTTGCGCTTTACAACTATATTTCGCAGATACTTGTTGAACTTGTAAAGCTAGCAAACCTTATAATCACGGTTACAAAATCGTTTGCGTGTGCGGGCAGACTGAGCGAAGTGCTTGCAATGCAGCCTTCTTTGAAACACGGAGAAAAGATAAAGACTGATGGCATGCCTTACATCAGCTTTGACGGCGTTTGCATGAAGTATGCCCCCGATGCGGGCAACGCGCTTACCGACGTAAGCTTTACCGCAGAACGCGGCGACACTATAGGCATAATAGGCGGCACGGGCTCGGGCAAAACTACGCTTGTAAACCTTATACCGCACTTTTACGACGCAAGCTCCGGAACGGTCTGCATAGACGGAATTAACGTAAACGGATATTCTGACGATGAAATACGCGCAAAATGCGGAATTGTACCGCAGAAAGCCGTTCTGTTCAACGGCACTATAGCCGAAAATCTGCGCTGGGGCAAACCCGACGCCACCGAAGAAGAGCTTATGCAGGCGGTGGAAACGGCGCAGGCGGCAGACGTTATCAGAGCAAAAAAGGACGGACTGAATGAAAAGGTTGAGCAGGGCGGACTTAACTTTTCCGGCGGACAGAGGCAGAGGCTTACCATTGCCCGCGCCCTTGTAAGAAAGCCCGAAATACTCATTCTTGACGACAGCGCGTCAGCACTCGACTACGCGACGGACGCAAAACTCAGGCAGTCGCTCAAATCGCTGGACTATAAGCCCACGGTGTTCATAGTATCCCAGCGCACATCATCTATAAGAAACGCCGACAAAATCATAGTTCTCGACCACGGCGCAGTAGCGGGAATAGGCACACACGAAGAACTTCTGAAAAATTGCCCGCTTTACAGGGAAATACATTATTCTCAGTACGAGAAAAAGGAGGAAGCTTTATAATGCGACCTCTCAACCAGAAACAGACAGTTAAAAGAATATTCAGACAGCTTAAGGGCTATACATTTTATATAATATTATCCGTTCTGATGGCGGTGATAACGGTAGCGGGAAACCTTGTTGTGCCCATTTTCTTCGGCGATGCCATAAACTATATGGTTGAAGGCGGCACTAACTGGGACGGCATTTTCTTCTACTTTGCCCTTATAGGCGCATCCATTGTGGTAACATGCATATCGCAGTGGCTGCTTAACATCATAAACAATAAAATAACGTACTCCGTAACTCAGGATATAAGAAAGGAAGCTTTCGAGCATATTCAGAAACTGCCTTTGAAATATCTCGACGCGCACCCCTACGGCGACCTTGTAAGCAGGAACATAGCCGACGTCGACCAGTTTGCAGACGGTCTTTTAATGGGCTTTACCCAGTTTTTTACGGGTATACTTACCATAATAAGCACGCTGGTTATGATGTTCGTGCTCAACTGGATAATAGCTCTCGCCGTGTTCGTTCTGACGCCGCTGTCGCTGTTTATTGCTAAATTTGTTTCTACGCGCACGTACAAGCTGTTCAGAAAGAATTCGCAGATAAGGGGCGAACAGACGGCGTTCATCGACGAGATGGTGGGCAATCTTAAAGTTGTTCAGGCGTTCTCGCACGAGGACGAAAACTCGCAGAAGTTTGACGAAATAAACGAACGCCTTACAAAGGCTTCGCAGGACGCAACGTTCTTTTCGTCGCTTCCCAACCCCACGACAAGGTTTGTTAACTCGCTCGTTTATGCGGCGGTTGCGCTTGCAGGAGCGCTTACAATAATATTCCCGTCCGTACTGCCCGTAGCTTTCAACGTGGGCAAGCTGAGCACGCTTTTAAGCTACGCCAACCAGTACACTAAGCCTTTCAATGAAATAACGGGCGTAATAACAGAACTCCAGAACGCCATTGCCTGTGCGGGAAGAATTTACGAGCTAATTGACGAACCTTTGCAGATTCCCGACGCGCCCGATGCAAAAGAGCTTATAAACGTAAAGGGCGAAGTGGAGTTTGACGACGTAAGCTTTTCCTATACTCAGGACCGCAAGCTTATAGAAAACCTTAACATATCCGTAAAAGCCGGTCAGCGCATAGCAATAGTAGGACCTACGGGTTGCGGCAAAACAACGCTTATAAACCTTCTGATGCGCTTCTACGATGTGGACGGCGGCTCTATATCGGTAGACGGAAACGATATAAGGGATGTAACCCGCTCGTCGCTGCGCCGCAATTACGGCATGGTTCTGCAGGATACGTGGCTTAAAAACGGCACGATAAAGCAGAACATAAAGATGGGCAAACCCGACGCTACGGACGAAGAAGTTATAGAGGCGGCTAAAAACGCGCACGCGCATAAGTTTATAATACAGCTTGAAAACGGTTACGATACTGTAATTTCCGAAGACGGCGGAAGCCTTTCGCAAGGACAGAAACAGCTTTTGTGCATAACCAGAATTATGCTTTCGCTGCCGCCGATGCTCATTCTGGACGAGGCTACTTCCTCGATAGATACGCGCACGGAAATGCAGATTCAGCACGCTTTTGCCAAAATGATGGAGGGCAGAACGAGCTTTATTGTTGCCCACAGACTTTCTACCGTAAAGAACGCCGACCTTATTTTAGTGATGAAGGACGGCAAGATAATAGAGCAGGGCAACCACGACCAGCTTATAGCGCTCGGCGGATTCTATAATAAACTTTACAACAGCCAGTTCGCAGTTTGACGAACGCGCGCAAAGTATGTATAATATTAAAGGCGTGCAAAATTTCACGCAAAAACAAATTAAAACCTTGCATAGCAAGCGGAGAGATAAATGCTTCAGGTAAACAACGTATCGCTGCAGTACGGCAGCAAAAAACTGTTCGAGGACGTAAACCTCAAATTCACAAAAGGCAACTGCTACGGCATCATCGGCGCGAACGGTGCGGGCAAATCTACCTTTTTAAAAATTTTAAGCGGCGAAGTAGAACCCAACAAAGGCGAAGTAACGCTTGATAAAACAGAGCGCATGTCTGTATTGCAGCAGAACCAGAATGCGTTCGATAACGTTACCGTATTAAGGGCGGTAATGCTCGGACACAAGCGCCTTGTTCGCATTATGGACGAAAAGGAAGCGCTTTACGCAAAATCAGACTTTTCCGAAGAAGACGGCGTGCGCGCAAGCGAACTCGAGGCGGAATTTGCCGAACTCGGCGGCTGGGACGCTGAATACGAAGCTCAGACTCTTCTCAACGAGCTTAACATTGGCGAAGAATGCCATAATATGCTTATGGCAGACCTCGACGCAAAGCGCAAAGTAAAGGTATTGCTTGCTCAGGCGCTTTTCGGCAACCCCGACGTTCTGCTTCTGGACGAGCCCACCAACAACCTCGACATCAAAACGGTGCGCTGGCTGGAAAATTATCTGCTCGACTTTGAAAACACTATAATAATCGTTTCGCATAACAGGCACTTCCTGAATAAGGTCTGCACGCACATCTGCGACGTTGATTACGGCAAGATAAACATGATGCTCGGCAACTACGATTTCTGGTACGAAACCAGCCAGCTTCTCGCGCGCCAGCAGAAAGACCAGAATAAGAAGAACGAACAAAGAGCAAAGGAGTTGCAGGACTTCATCGCGCGCTTTGCGGCAAACGCGTCCAAGTCGAGGCAGGCAACTTCCAGAAAAAAGGAACTGGAAAAGCTGACAATTTCCGACTTCAAGCCTTCGCTCAGAAAATATCCGTACATCGACTTCAAATTTGAAAAAGAGCTCGGCAACGATATCCTTATGGTTGAAAACCTTACAAAAAAAGGTTACTTCGAAAACGTATCGTTCACAGTTCAGAAGGGCGACAAAATAGGCATAGTGTCTGATAAGAGCACAACCATTTCAATGCTCTACGATATACTTATGGGCAAAGTTCAGCCCGATTCGGGCACGGTGAAGTGGGGCAAGACGGTAACGGCTTCTTACTTCCCCGAAAACAACAACGAGTATTTCCAGAACTGCGAACTCTCGCTCGTGCAGTGGCTCAGCCAGTTTTCAAAAGACCATTACGAAGAGTACCTTCGCGGATGGCTCGGCAGAATGCTCTTTTCCGGCGAAGAGGCGCTCAAGCAGGCTAAAGTTCTGTCCGGCGGCGAGAAGGTAAGGTGCATGCTTGCAAAAATGATGCTCGAAGGCGGCAACTTCCTTATTTTTGACGAGCCTACGAACCACCTCGACCTCGAAAGCATAACGGCGCTCAACAACGGCATGAAAAATTTCAGGGGCTGCATGCTTTTCACCTCGCACGACCAGGAACTTATGAATACCGTCGGCACCAGAATAATAGAAATCAACGGCACTAAGACATTCGATAAGAACATCACTTACGACGAATATATAGACTTGCTTTCCGAATAACATTAAAAGAGCCCCTGCAATGCAAGCAGGGGCTTTTTTATAGTAAA
>CAJLLH010000071.1 GCA_905207385.1 uncultured Eubacteriales bacterium | reverse complement strand
AGAAGTTGCCGTCGTTGCCGTTGAAAGTATCGGCGATAACGATGCCCGCATCTGCCGCAACCATGCGGAAACCGCTTATAATGATTTCCCTTGCAAGAATGATTGCAACGCCGCACGCCCCCACGATTACCATCCAGGAATCGGTGAATATGGAAAAAATCCATGAAGCGGGAAGCATAAGTATAAAAGCCGTGGAAACAAGAACTTTATCCGCAATCGGGTCGAGGAATTTGCCTAAATTGGTTACAAGGTGATACTTTCTTGCTATTTTTCCGTCTAAAAGGTCAGTCAGCGACGCCACGATAAAAACTGCCAGCGCAACAAAAAAGTGACCTACAAAATCAAGATAGAAAAACAATATAAACACAGGTATCATTACCATGCGGCTTATTGTAAGCTTGTTGGGCAGATTAAATATGCCTTTACCCTTGGCAATTTTATAAAAACTGTCGTTTTTAAAGCTTTCGTCCGCGCTTTCCTGCTCGGCCGGCACGTAAGAATCATTCTGCTCCGTTTCAACAAGTTCGGTATTTTCCGAATTGTTCTTCTCTTCTTCGTTCATTCCCCGAAATCCTCCGTTTTTCCGTAAAGATTGTAACTGTCGCAACTTTCAATGATTACGTCGTAATATTTGCCCTGCTCGGCAAAAGGCGAATTGAAAAAGACCTTGCCGTCTATATCGGGAGCGGAAAAATACGCTCTGCCGTAAAAGCCGCTGCCGTCTTCGCAAATTCCGTCGCAAAGCACCTTAAGCGTTTTGCCTACCCAGCCGCGCATTCTTTCAAGCGAAATTGCGCGCTGAATTTCGTACATGTTTTTTACGCGCTTCTTCTTTATCGAAGCGGGTATCTGCCCCTTTATTTTGTAAGCGGGCGTACCCTCCTCGCGCGAGTAAGCGAAAAATCCGCAGTTATCCAGCTTTACTTCCTTTAAAAACTCGCCCAAAGCGGCGCTCTCTTCCTCCGTCTCGGTAGGGAAACCGCAGATGAACGTAGAGCGGATGGCTACGCCTTCAATCTCGCTTCTCAGCTTTTTTACAAGCTCTGTATAACTGCCGCGCGTACCCTTCCTGTTCATCATTTTAAGGACTCTGTCTTCGCTGTGCTGGAAAGGTATGTCGAGGTATTTTATAATCTTAGGGTTGTTCTTTATCTCGGCGATAAGCTCGTCGTCTATCATTTCGGGATAACAGTACAACAATCTTACACTATTAATGTTGACAAGTGCTGTCAGCTTTTGCAAAATTTCACAAAGTTTTTTGCTGCCGTATAAATCTATGCCGTAGCGCGTTACGTCCTGCGCGACGAGAATGAGTTCCGAAACTTCGCCCAGTCCCTCCGCCTCTTCTACGAGTTTTTCCATTGGATAACTGAAATACGCGCCGCGGATTTTGGGAATGAGGCAGTATGTGCAGCGGTTGTTGCAGCCGTCGGCAATTTTGAGGTATGCGTAATGGACGGGCGTAGTAACCAGTCTGCCGCAGGTAAAGGGGTTTTTGCCCGAGCCGACCATATTGCACCTGCCCTCTTCATAAGCTTTTTGCAACGCTTCAAAGAACACGTCGTAGTCATACGTGCCCAAAAAGACGTCGGCTTCGGTAAGCGCCTCCCAGATGTCGCCTATAAACTTCTGGGGAAGGCAGCCCGTTACAACTATTTTTTCCAGATTGCCGCTTTTATAAGCGGCGCTTTCGATAATAGTTTCTATCGCCTCTTTTCTGGAATCCGACAGAAAGGAGCAGGTGTTGATTATGAGCACCTGCGCCTCCTCTATGTCGCCTGTTATTTCGCAGCCGCGCGCGGCTATCTCTGCAAGAAGTTTTTCCGCGTCGACCCTGTTTTTATCGCATCCGAGCGAAATAAGCCCGAACTTTTTGCGGGTTAAATCAATCATCGATATCCCCGTATGTATTTATAAATTCTTCCTTGGAAAGCAGTACTTTCCTAGATTTTGAGCCTTCGGCCTTGGTAATGTAGTTCATGTTTTCCATCCAGTCTACAATTTTGCAGGCCTTTATGTAACCTATGGGGAAGCGCCTTTGAATCATGGAAACAGACGCGGCGTTCGACATTACGCAGTACTTGAGCGCACGTATAAACGTATCGTCTATCTTGGTTTCCTCCGAAGTTTCGCCGCCGTCGGAAAGTCCCGCCGCCTGTTCAGGTTCTTCCACCTTGTTTATGAAGTCGGAAACACTCTGGTCGAAGTAAGTTTCGTTGTGCTGTTTGATAAAGTCGGTAACTTTCTGCACCTCGGGAGTATCCACGAAGCAGCCCTGAATGCGCATAAGGTCGGGGCGCTCCGCCGAACGGAAGTACATATCGCCGCGGCCGAGAAGTTTTTCCGCGCCGCCTATATCGAATATGGTGCGCGAGTCGTCGAACGAGCCAACTTTGAAACCGATTCTTGTAGGCAGGTTGGACTTTATAAGACCCGTTATGCAGTCAACCGAAGGACGCTGCGTTGCAAGTATAAGATGTATGCCCGCGGCGCGCGCCTTCTGCACAAGCTTGATTATGCGGCTTTCGATATCCTTCTTTGCCTGAAGCATAAGGTCGCCAAACTCGTCGAGCACTATAACTATCTTGGGCAGTTTTTCCTGACCTTCTTCAAGGTGAGCGTTGTATTCGTTCAAATCCTTGGTTGCTATTTTTATGTTGCCCTTAGCATTGGCGCCCGTCTCCGTCATATCTTTGAACAGAGTATAGCGGCGCTCCATCTCTTTTATAGCCCAGTTGAGCGCTTTTATTGCCTTGTCCACGTCATAGATAATTTCGTTTATCATAAGATGAGGCAACTTGTCGTAGCTTATGAATTCAACCTGTTTGGGGTCAACCAGTATAAAGCGCAGCTCTTCGGGGCCGTACTTATACAAAAGGCTTATAAGCAGCGAGCTCAAGCAGATTGATTTACCGCTGCCCGTAGTACCGGCTACAAGCAGGTGAGGCATTTTTGTTATGTCGGGGCAGATGCATGCGCCCTCTACGTTTTTGCCGAGCGCAAACGTGAGCGAATTGGTTTTTGCGTTTATGTAGGACGAAGAAAGCATCATGCTCTTGAGGCCTACCGTGCTGCGCTTGCTGTTGGGCACTTCTATGGACAACGCACCCTTTGAATAATTCAGATAGGCGTTTACGTTTTCCTTTTTGAGCGCCATGGCTATAGATTCCCTGTAACGAAGGGAATTTTTAATGTTTGTTCTGTCCTGAATAATAACGTCGAAACGCGTTATGGCGGGACCGACAACCACGTCGGATACTACGCAATCAATTTTAAAACTTTCAAGCGTTTCAACAATTATGCGCTTGCTCTCCTCCACCTCTGCCGTGTCGGCGCTGTTGTATTCGGGATAATCTTCCAGAAGGTCAAGCGACGGGCGCACATACTTTTTCCATACGTGAGGCGGCTTCTTCTCCTCTGCGGGGGCAGATTCCGAAGCGGACGTTTTATCCTGCTGAACGGAAGACGGCGTTTCTCGGCGCACGGGCTGAACGGGCTGTGCGGGTTGAACGGGCTGCGCGGGAGCAGGAGGTTCTTCCGCCCTCTCCTCTCTTCTTCCGCCGAAAATATCGCCGCCGTCTGAAGGCGAATCGTCGTCGAACAGATTGGCGTTGCTTCTGTCCCTGCGCGAAGAAAGCCGCGAAATATCGGGCTCAATTCTGCCTTCGCCGAGCCTTGAATTTGTAGACGAGAACAGCGAAGAAATGCCGTTGTCGCCCCCTCTGCCGCCGTCCGAAGAACTGTCGGAAGAAATATTATCCGAAGCAGGTTCTCCGAATCCCGCCATGCGGCGGTTTTCTCCGAGTTCCCCGCGCCTTGAAAAGTCTTCCGTACGCGAAGAATCGTCGCTTTTGATTATGTCTTCGTTGCGCGAAGATTCGGGCTGCATGCCGAACGATGTTTCTCTGCGCGATACATCCGCGCCGCGCGAAAATTCGCCGCCGCGGGACGTATCGTTATTGCGCGAAAGCTCGCCGCGCGAAGAAAATTCCTGTCCGAAATCAGAACGGGAATCGCTCACGCCGCCGAAGTCGTCCCTGCGCGAAAGACCTTCCGTGCGGGAAGAATCGGCGCGGGTTTCAGACGTGCCGAAAAGCGCGTCGTCCAGTCTGTGCGAATCGAGACGGGAAGCAAAGTCGCCGCGCGTATCCACGGGGGGCTGTTCGGGCGCTGCCGTCTGAGCGGAATCGCCCGCAAAATCTGCGGCGGACTGCGAGTTGCCGCCGAACAGTTCTGCGCTGTCGTCAATTTCAGTTTCGGGCGCGCCGAGGTCAATTTCCTCGGGCACAATGGGACCTTCCTGCGTATACTCGTTACCCGAATCGGTTTCGGGTTCAGTATAAGAAGGCGCAGTATAAGAAGTTACGTTCTGCGCGGAAACACTGTTCTGTGAAGAAGGAATGTCCTCCAGCTTTTTGGCGGGAGCATCGCCGTAAAGTATTCCGCTATGCGGTTCGGAAGGCTGCTTGTCCACGCTCTGGCGGTAAGCTTCGGAATAAGTTGCGGGCTCTACGGTAGTACCCTTGCTCTTTCCCTTTCCGTCAGTAAATCCGCGGATATAGTCGCCGTCGTTGCGTATAGGGTGATTAAAATAAGAATTTTCGTCGAAAATGCCGTTGCGCCTGTAGCTTTCTGCGGCAAATTCGTCACGGTCGAGAATTATTTTTCTGCCGAGCTTTTCGGGCGAGAATTTATCTTCCTCTTTATGCTCGGAAGAAGACATCATATGCTGCGCGGTAAAATAAGGTCGGGCAGAATAATCGTCCGAATAATTCTGACCGTATGCGCCGCCCTGATTCATACCGCCGTCAGGTTGCTGATAAAGCGGCTGAACGGGCGCAGAATAATCTGCGGGCTGAGGCTGCGCATAGCCGTTGTAACCCGCATCATAAGCGGGCTGTACGGGTGCCTGCTGATACTGCGGCTGAGCATACTGGCTCTGCGCGTATTGCGGCTGTTCAGTCTGCACCCCGTACCCTTCGGAATAATTATCCTGAACGGGCTGAGGGTTGGATTCTGCATAGCCGGCAGCGCTTTCAGAATGAGCGGCAACCGCCTCGCGCGAAGCGAACTTGCCGCCGAAGCAATGCTTTTTAACGGAAAGCACGGTAAAATAGCCGCCGAGTACGGCAAGCAAAGCAAAAATTATGTAAGCACCGGTAAACGTGGTTACGAGAGCTACGGGATATACAAGAATAGCCGAAAGCACTCCGCCGAAAGTATACGAGGGAAAGCCCTGTGCCGCGATAAGGTAGCATTGGTTAATGTAGTTATCGTTTATGTCGAAATTGCGAGTCGACACCGCATGAAACAGCAGAAAAAGCGCGTAAAGCGTAAGGCACGCAAACAGCGTGGGGCGCAATTTGAGTTTTACGCTTTTTTCAAAAGCAAGCCATACTCCGAGAGCGCTGCTATGACAAGAAAACAGCCGTAACCGAACGTGCCGTACATGAAAGTGCATATCGCGCTGCCGAAGCCCGCAAATATTCTGTTGCCGCTTAAAAGCGCAAGAAGGACTATAAAACAAAACAGCAGAATAGTCATTCCCAGCGTTTCCCGCGTAAAAATCAATGAAGTTTTATTTCCTGAATTTTTATTTTTCACCTTTTGAAACTCCGTTGCGGAAAATATGAAATCTCCGCATCTGACCAGTCATATTATACTCTGAATTATTATATCATTTTGCTCGGCGTAGGGCAACAAAATGAGCAATTATTTTTTAAATTATATATTTAGTAGCGCACGCGCCGCCGCGCGCGCATATGTGTGGCGACACATTTTTGATTATTTCTTGTTTTGCGCCCTCCACCTCCACTTTCTTCAGACGAATATCAGCAGCTTGGATTTTTAGTAAAATAAGGCTATTTCCTTCCGGATCATACGGGGAATTTTATACAAAAAAAAAGGGCGCGCCTATAATAGCGCACCCTTACGAAAGGCTGTCTGTATTAATTATGTCACGGCTAAGCGCTTATAAAATCTGAAAAAAATGCGCGCCGTCATAATAAAGCTGTTTATAAATTATAACTTGGTTTTGCCTTCTTCCGCCTGAATTATGCTGCCTTCATCGTTCCAGCTGTACATCTTGCGGATTTCTGCGCCGACCTTCTCGAGGGGCTGTTCTGCCTCAAGGGCACGCTTTGCGTTGAAGTGTGCGCGGCCGTTGTTGTTTTCGGCTATCCACTTGGATGCAAAAGTGCCGTCCTGTATCTCTTCAAGCACTTTCTTCATCTCTTTCTTGGTTTCTTCGGTTATAAGCCTCTTGCCAGTTTCGTAATCGCCGAATTCAGCGGTATCGGATATGGAATAACGCATCATGGAGAAGCCGCCCTTGTAGATAAGGTCAACAATAAGCTTCATTTCGTGAATGCACTCAAAGTAAGCGTTCTTGGGGTCGTAACCTGCTTCAACAAGAGTTTCGAAACCAGCTTTCATAAGCGCGGTAACGCCGCCGCAAAGCACGCACTGTTCACCGAAGAGGTCGGTTTCGGTTTCGCACTTGAATGTAGTT
>CAJLLH010000070.1 GCA_905207385.1 uncultured Eubacteriales bacterium | reverse complement strand
CTTAAGGGATTGTTGCTGTAGAATACCGAAGCTATTGCCGCGGGCTTAAGCTCGCCCTTTGACGAGGTATAGAACATATACTTATTAAAGTCTTCCATCATGGGCAGGTCGTTGAGCTGCCAGAGAACTGCTCCCACGAAAAGCATTACAAATCCCGCTATGGCAAGCGCTACTATCGCGCCGAGGACGCCGTCTACAATATTGAACGCCTTGCCTTCCCTTGCTCTGCCGATTATACCGCCTACTGCTATGCCAGCAATAATTATTACTATTAAAAACAGTATGAACAAGCCTGTGCCGAGAATTATTTTTGCTATATCGACATCGGTTATTTTAAGACCGATTTTGGTTGCGACGTCGGCAATTGCGGAAGTAACGCCGCTTATCGACGCGTTAAGACTTTCAGCCGTTTCTATGAACGCGTTGACGTTGAAGCACAGACCGTAAGCGAGGTACGCCGCTCCGCCGATAAGACCGAGCACCGCAAGCACCCACAGCACGCTTAAAATGCCCGAACGGAAACCTGCCCTTATTGCAAGGAACAGAATGCCGATTACGAAGGCATCCATTGCAAACTTAGAGAAGAACTTCCAGAAGTCGCTGGCGTAAAATTCCGAAAAATGGTCTGAAACAAACTGTAAATGCGTGAAATCCATCACGACGAAAGCGATAAGACCGATAACACCGACTATTACGGTTACCTTTATCATAAGGGTAATCGCGCCGCATATTCTGTTTACAACGCCAGCCGCTCCGCTTTTTTCTTTGAATTTGCGGTTGGTGAGTTTTTTATACTCCTTGGCGTCGCCGCTTTCGATGGCGTCGATAATCTGAAGGGTGTTTTCTTCCCTGTCGCCGTACTGCTCGTAATAAGAACGCTTTCTTGCATTGGCAATGCACCTGTTGAAAAGCGCCTTGCCGCGCGACGAGAGCAGCGCAAACACGAGAATAAAGGCAACCGCTGTGCCTATTTTAAGTGCGGCAGACTGCCAGGCCTTCATTTCAGTAAGGTCGGCGAGCGCATAAATAAGCACCGAAAGAACAACGGCGAAAAGATATTCCGTTGCCCACGTTTTAGTTTTTGTGTAGCCCTTGACAAGCCCTATTACAAGAGCTATTAGAAGGAGCGCCGCAAAAACCGAAATTGCAACTTTCAATAACATAAAATACCTCCCCTCCGCAAAATAACGAAGGCAGCGCGGCGGTACGGCTGATATCGCCCGCACGGCTTTATTAATTAAAATTTATATATACCCCAACGCAACCGCGGCGTTGCGATAGATTACCCCGCCCGCATGCCCTGACGAACAGACTTAAAGCGGAAGATAATTCTTTTATTTGTTGAAACTGTCTTTAAGCGAAACAATTTCCGAAAGGACAAGCTTGCCGCCTTCCGTGCACTTTTTGTAGTAGCCCGTGCGCAGAAGCTGGAAAGGCGTATCTTCCGCAGCCTCGGCAAGGTAAGGTTCTGCCTTGCCCGCAAAAACATGCTCGCTGTCGTAATTGAGCCTTTCGGCATAGTCCTGATCGGGATAAGCTTCGTCCTTTAAAAGGCTTTCGTACTGCCTGAACTCCGCGTCCTTGCCGTACTTGCAGTCGACCCACTGAATTACGCCCTTAGCCTTTACCGCGCAGGGCTGTTCGCTGCCGCTTCTGCTTTCGGGGAAGTAGGTGCACTTAAGTTCTGTAACCTCGCCGTTTTCATTCTGCACGGCTTCGTCGCAGCGGACGATATACGCGCCCTTTAAGCGCACAGTGCCGCCTACCGTAAGGCGCTTGTACTTGGGCGGAGGAACTAAAGCAAAGTCGTCGCGGTCGATATAAACAGAACCCGTGAACATTATGTCCCTTGTGCCGCATTCGGGCTTTAAGGGATTAACATCGAAACTGAGCTTTTCCTCGCCGTAATAATTTGTTATGGTGAGCTTTAAGGGATTGACTACCGCCATTGCCCTTTCGGCGTTTTCGTTGAGCTCGTCGCGGACGCAGCTGTCGAGCTGGGCGGCGTTTACTACGGCATAAGCCTTTGCAACACCCACGTCCTGAACGAATTTTTTAAGCGCGTTTGCGGGAACGCCCCTGTTTTTAAGTCCCGCAAGGGTGGGCATTCTGGGGTCGTCCCAGCCCCTTACAACGCCTTCGTCCACAAGCTTTTTAAGGTAACGCTTGGACATAAGTGTGTTGGTTATGTTAAGCCTTGCAAACTCTATCTGTCTGGGCACGGGTGCGGGGAAGCCAGCCTTTTCGATAACCCAGTCGTAGAGCGGACGGTGATTTTCAAATTCGAGCGAGCACAGCGAATGCGTTATGCCCTCTATCGCGTCGGATATGGGGTGAGCAAAGTCGTACATGGGATAGATGCACCACTTGTCGCCCGTGCGGTAGTGCGATACGTGCGCGATGCGGTAAATTACGGGGTCGCGCATGTTGATGTTGGGCGAAGACATATCTATTTTGGCACGAAGTACTTTTGCGCCGTCGGGATATACGCCCGCCTTCATTTCGCGGAAAAGCTTAAGGTTTTCTTCCACGCTTCTGTTGCGATAGGGCGAGGGCGTGCCCGGTTCGGTAAGCGTGCCGCGCGTAGCCGTTATTTCGTCGGCGGAAAGGTCGCACACGTACGCGTTACCGTCCATTATATATTTTTCGGCTATTTCGTAAAGCTTGTCGCAATAGTCGGAGGCGAAAACGAGGCGGTCGTACTTGAAGCCCAGCCATTCGAGAGATTTTACGATGGAATTGACATACTCGTAATCTTCCTTTGCGGGGTTGGTATCGTCCATTCTTAAATTTATTTCGCCGTGATACTTTTCCTTTACGCCGAAGTTTATGCAAAGCGCCTTTACATGCCCTATGTGAAGGTAGCCGTTGGGTTCGGGCGGGAAACGCACCTTTATTTTATTGCCGACGGGTTCAAATTTGCCCGCGGCAAGCTCTTCGTTTATAATCTGTTCGATGAAGTTGGAAGCTTCGGGTAAGGTAATGTTCTCTTTGTCTGCCATATGAATGCCGTTTGAAATTCCTTTTAACCTTATATTTTCAGTATTGCTTTAAACGCGCTGTTTGCGCCATTTACTATCGTATTATTATGCGTCTTCTTACTTCTGTATTGTTGCGCCTGAACATTTATCAGGAAAGACCGGTTATGTTGCCTTCGCCGTCTATATCTATCCTCTCAGCCGCGGGGACTTTGCCGAGCCCGGGCATGAGGTTGATGTCGCCGGCAACAGCAACGATGAAGTTTGCGCCGCCTTTGTACATTATGTCGCGCACGAATATTTTAAAGCACGTGGGGCGCGCAAGTTTTTTGGGGTCGTCGGAAAGGGAATACTGCGTTTTTGCTATAATTACGGGCAGTCCCTTTATGCCCTTGCCCTCTATGTCGGCAATCTTCTTTTCGGCTTCTTCGGAAAATTCCGCGCCGTCGCCGCCGTAAACTTTGGTTACTATGTCGTTTATCTTTGTTTTGATGTCGTCGTCAAGGTTATACGCAAAGGTGAGCTTAGAAGGCTTTTCGCACATCCATACAACCTTTTCGGCAAGCGCGCGGCCGCCTTCGCCGCCCTTTAAAAATACATCGGTGAACACCGCGGGCGCGCCCGCTTCGTCGCAGGCGGAAATTACGGCGTTAATTTCGGCGGGAGTGTCGGTTGCAAACCTGTTCATTGCAACGACCACGGGTTTGGAGTAAACCTTTTTCATGTTTTCAACGTGCTTCAAAAGATTGGGAAGACCCGCTTCCAGCGCGGAAAGATTTTCTTCCGAAAGGTTGTTTTTATCCGCACCGCCGTGAAGTTTGAGAGCCTTTACCGTTGCAACCACGACTATGCAGTCGGGCTGAATGCCCGCAACCCTGCACTTTGTGTCGAGGAATTTTTCCGCGCCGAGGTCCGCTCCGAAGCCCGCTTCGGTAACGGTGTAGTCGGCAAGCGTCATCGCCGTGTAAGTCGCGCGCACGGAGTTGCAGCCGTGGGCTATGTTTGCGAAAGGTCCGCCGTGAACTATCGCGGGAGTGCCTTCGAGCGTCTGAACAAGGTTGGGCTTTATGGCGTCCTTTAAAAGCGTTGCCATTGCGCCCGCAACGTTGAGCTGGCGCGCGTATACAAAGTTGCCGTCTTCGTCCTCGCCCACTACTATGTTTTCAAGTCTGCGCTTTAAGTCGGTAAGGTCGGTTGCAAGGCACAGAACCGCCATAATTTCAGACGCGGCGGTTATATCGAAATGCTCTTTGCGGGTATAGCTTGTGCAGCTTTTCATTCTGCCCGCTTCGCAGGATATTGTAAGATCGCGCAGGGCACGGTCGTTCATGTCCATGCAGCGATGGAAATATACGTCTTTTATTTTAAGTTCGTTGCCGCGGAAAATGTGATTGTCTATAACGGCGCAAAGAAGGTTGTTTGCCGAAGTTATGGCGTGAAGGTCGCCGGTGAAGTGAAGATTGATATCCGACATAGGCACAACCTGAGCGTAGCCGCCGCCCGCCGCGCCGCCCTTTATGCCGAACACGGGACCTAAAGAAGGTTCTCTTAAAGCAAGGCAGACTTTTTTGCCGAGCTTGGACATGCCGTCGGCAAGGCCTATGGATACGGTGGTTTTACCCTCGCCGCTGGCGGTAGGGTTTATGGACGTGACGAGTATGAGTTTTGATTTGGGGTCTACTTTTTTTAAATTGATTTTTGCCTTGTATCTGCCGTAAAGTTCAAGGTCGTCTTCCTTGAGATTGAGCTTTGCGGCTATGCGGGTGATTGGCTGCATTGTACAATTTTCAGCAATTTCAATATCGGATAACATCTTTCACCTTAAAAAATTAATGCTAAATTTCACAGTTTTATCAATTATACCACACCTTGGGGGTGAAAGTACATAGTTTACGGCAAGATTTTTGCAAAGTAGCGCAAATTTTTTATGCGCGCCCCTTAAGGGGCGGCTTAATTTTGGCAAAGGGCGGCAAGCGCCGTTTAATTGCTTGACTTGAGGCGCGTTTTTTACTAAAATTTATTTAAAAAAATAATTAAGGCGCAACCTTGCTTTGCGGGCGCGCCTTTTATCGGGAGAACTTTACCATGGCTGATAAAAAGAGAGCCGTAACGCAGGAAAAACTTGTTGCGCTTTGCAAAAACAGAGGCTTCATTTTCCCCGGCAGCGAAATTTACGGCGTACTTGCCAACACGTGGGACTACGGCCCCCTCGGCGTAGAGCTTAAAAACAACATCAAAAGAGCTTGGTGGAAAAAATTTGTGCAGGAAAACGTTTACAACACCGGTCTTGACTGCGCTATTTTGATGAACCCCCGCACGTGGAAAGCTTCGGGACATATAGGCGGATTTTCCGACCCCCTCATGGACTGCAAAAACTGCAAAACGCGCCACAGAGCCGATAACCTCGTCGAAGATTACTGCAAAAAGCACAACCTTGACGTTAAGGTTGAAGCCATGGACAACGACGGACTTGAAGCTTTTATTGCCGAGCATAAAATCGTTTGCCCCGTATGCGGCAAGAGCGACTTCACGCCCATAAGAAAGTTCAACCTTATGTTCAAAACTTTCCAGGGCGTTACCGAAGATTCGGTCAACACCGTTTACCTCCGTCCCGAAACGGCTCAGGGCATATTCGTAGATTTCAAAAACGTACAGCGCTCAACCCGCATGCGCGTGCCCTTCGGCATAGGTCAGATAGGCAAGTCGTTCCGCAACGAAATCACGCCCGGCAACTTCATTTTCCGCGTGCGCGAATTCGAGCAGATGGAACTTGAATTCTTCTGCAAGCCCGGCACCGACCTCGAGTGGTTCGGTTACTGGAAAGATTACTGCAAAAACTGGCTGCTTTCTTTGAGACTTAATGAAGAAAACTTAAAGCTCAGGGACCATTCGCCCGAAGAACTGTGCTTCTACTCCAAGGCGACCACCGACTTTGAATATAACTTTGCTTTCGGCTGGGGCGAGCTCTGGGGCATCGCCGACCGCACGGATTACGACCTCTCTCAACACGCGAAAGAGTGCGGTAAGCCCATCAATTACACCGACCCCGTCACGGGTGAAACTTACGTCCCGTACGTCATCGAGCCGTCGCTCGGCGCCGACCGCGTCGTTCTGGCGTTTTTGACCGATGCTTACGACGAAGAAATCGTCGATCCCGTAAAAAACGACGTGCGCGTCGTGTTACACCTCCACCCCGCCCTTGCGCCGTATAAATGCGCCGTCTTGCCTCTGCAAAAAAATCTTTCCGAAAAGGCGGACGAGGTATACGCGAAAATGCTGAAAAAATTCCCCGCTACTTATGACGTAACGGGCTCTATCGGAAAACGCTATCGCCGTCAGGACGAAATCGGTACCCCCTTCTGCGTCACCGTGGACTTCGAGACTTTGGAAAACAATACCGTCACCGTGCGCGACCGCGATACCATGCAGCAAATTCGCGTGAGCGTCGACGAGGCAATCAAATATATCGAAGAAAAAATTGAGTTCTAAATAAAATTTTTGAATTTTTCATAAAATGTTAAATTTTATAATAAAAAATTTTTTTCGGAAAATGTCATAAAAATA